>NZ_JAXBRE020000005.1:0-6219 GCF_047520985.2 Stenotrophomonas sp. BR163 | reverse complement strand
GGCAAGCACACATAGTGTGCTTGCCGCTCCTCCATATCGAGTACAGGATCCACACGCCACAGAAGCCGGCGCCGATGAACCCGCACACCCCCAGCGCCAGCAGCCAGCGACTGGAGACCCCGCCAACGCTGTGCATCACGATCGAGGACCCGATGATCAGCGCGGCGGTGACGATACCCATCACCAGCCGGTTCGCTGCCCGATTCACCTGTTCGCCGAAGCCCTGCAGCGCGGTGGTTTCCACCTTCAGCTGGAGGCGGCCGCGGCGCGCGGCCTGGACCAGCTTGCGCAGGTCGCGCGGCAATTCCCCGGCGAAGTCGACCAGGCCCAGCAGGCTGCGTCGGCCACGCTTGAGCAGCGCCTTGGGCGCATAGCGCTGCAGCACCACCCGCTCCAGGAACGGTCGCGCGGCACTGGCCATGTCGAAATCCGGGTCCAGCTGGCGGCCCATGCCTTCCAGGGTCAGGAACGCCTTGATCATCAGCGCCAGATCGGCCGGCAGGGTCAGGCTGTAGCTGCGCAGCAGCTGGGTAATGTCACCCAGCATCAGGCCGATGCGCAGGTCTTTCAGCGGCACGCCGCGATACTGGTCGACGAACTGGCTGATGTCGTGCTGCAGGCGGTTCTCGTCCACTTCCACGCCGCCGGCCCAGTCCAGCAGCACATCGGCCACGCCCTGCGGGTCCTGCTCGACCAGCCCGTGCAGCAGCTGCGCGACCTGGAAGCGGCGCACTTCAGACAGCGCGCCGACCATGCCGAAGTCAATCACGCCGATACGGCCGTCACGCAGGTAGAGGATGTTGCCGGGGTGCGGGTCGGCGTGGAAGCAGCCGTCCTCCAGCACCATCTTGAGCACGATGCCGGCACCGCGCCGAGCCAGTTCGCGCCGGTCCAGGCCCGCCGCATCGACGCCGGCCAGGTCACGGCCGGGAATGCCGTCGACGAAGTCCTGGACGTTCAGGCTTTCACAGGTCCACTGCCAGTGCACGCTGGGGATCAGGATGTCGTCACGGCCGTTGAAGTTGCGCGCGATGCGCTCGGCGTTGCGGCATTCGGCGGCGAAATCCAGCTCGCGTCGCAGCGACACGGTGAACTGCTGCACGACCTGGGCCGGACGATAGCGGCGCAGGTCCGGCAGCCGCGCCTCGACGATTTCGGCCAGGCGCGCCAGCAACCGCAGGTCGGCCTCGACCACGTCGCGGATACCGGGGCGCCGCACCTTCAGCACCACCTCGCGGCCGTCATGCAGGCGCGCGCGATGGGCCTGCGCCAGCGAGGCGGCGGCCATCGGGATTTCATCGAGGAAGGCGAACACGTCTGCAGGCGAGGCGCCCAGGTCGGCCTCCAGCTGCTCGCGGATATCGGCATACGGCAGCGCGGGTACCGCGTTCTGCAGCTCGGACAGTTCAGCGATCCATTCCGGCGGCAGCAGGTCGACGCGCGTCGCCAGCACCTGCCCGAGCTTGACGAAGGTCGGGCCGAGATCCTGCATCGCGCTGCGTACGCGCACCGGCGCGGTCATCCGCAGCAGTTCCTGGCGATCCTCGTTCCAGTGCAGAAGGCGTCCAGCGCGCTCCAGCGTGGTGGCCAGGCCGATGCGCCGCACTACGTCACCGAAACCATAGCGGATCAGGACAACCGCAATTTCCTGCAGTCGGCCCAGGTCACGGACCGTGCCCAGCGTTTCCCACATCATGCGTGCTCCGGACGATTACCGGAGCAGCATGTCACAGCTGGGCGTCGATGCCGCGCAATGCCGCCGCTACGGTTTGCCGGCGGATGGCTTCGCGGTCGCCCTCGAACTGGAACAGCTCGGCGCGGGCGTAGCCGCCGCGCCGCTTCCAGCCGATCCAGACGCTGCCGACCGGCTTGCCAGGGCTGCCACCGCCCGGACCGGCGATGCCGGTCACCGCCACCGCGATGCCGGCACCGGAATTGACCAGCGCGCCCGACACCATCTCCAGCACGGTTTCGCGGCTGACCGCACCAAACTGCTCCAGCGTCTGTGCGCGCACGCCTAGCAGGCGCTGCTTGGCTTCGTAGCTGTAGACCACCATGCCGCAGTCGAAGAATGCCGACGAACCCGCGATGTCGGTCATGCACTTTGCAATCCAGCCACCACTGCAGCTTTCAGCGGTCACCAGCTGCAGCGAGGCCTGCTCCAGGCGCTGCCCAAGCGCGGCGGACTGGATATTGAGTTCAGCGTCGGTGGGGATGGACATCGGCATGACGGTGGGGTGAAGAACCTGCACGTTGTACCGCAGATGACAGCCAGATGTCGCGCCCATCCGGATGGTTGCGCTGCCGGCCGGCGGCCGGCACTACCGGGCATCGGCCGCTACCTCACCACTCCGGCGGTTTTTCCGGCAGCAGCGCCCGGATCGGGGCGCCATCGGCACTGGCGGCCAGCTTTTCAGCTTCGGCGATCGGCAGGTCGACCTGCAACAGCCAACCGTCTTCATCAGCCTGCTCGCTACGGATCACTTCCAGCTGGTGCAGGCGCGCGCGCAGGCGGCCGGCATCCGGCGGCAGGCGCAGTTCGCCGGAGACATGCTGCAGGCCCAGGCGCTTGCCCAGCACCGCCTGCAGCAGCTCCAGCCCCCGCCCGTCACGCGCGGAAATCCAGACCCGCTCACGACGCGACTCATCCGGGATACCGTCCTGGCCGTCGTGGCGCACGTCGGCGCCGTCAATGCGGTCGATCTTGTTGAACACCAGCAATTGCGGCAGGTCACCGGCACCGACTGCGGTCAGCACCTCGTCGACCTGGGCGATGCGCTCCTCGCGGTGCGGGTCGGCAGCATCGACCACGTGCAGCAGGAAATCGGCCTCGCGCGCCTCGGACAGGGTCGAGCGGAACGCAGCGACCAGGTCATGCGGCAGGTCGCGGACGAAGCCAACGGTGTCGGCCAGCACCACGTTGCCGCCCGGCACCGCGATGCGGCGCACGGTCGGATCCAGCGTGGCGAACAGCTGGTCGGCGGCATAGGCCTCGGCGCCGGTCATGGCGTTGAACAGGGTCGACTTGCCCGCGTTGGTGTAGCCCACCAGGGCCACACGGGGCAGCTCGCTGCGCACACGCGCACGACGCATCTGGGTGCGCTGCACTTCCACCTTTTCCAGGCGCTTCTGCAGCTGCTCCACCCGCTTCTGCAGCAGACGGCGGTCGGTTTCCAGCTGGGTTTCACCCGGGCCGCGCAGGCCGATCGAACCGCCGCGCTGGCGCTCCAGATGGGTCCAGCCGCGCACCAGCCGCGTAGCCAGGTGGCGCAGCTGTGCCAGTTCGACCTGCAGCTTGCCTTCGTGGCTGTGCGCACGCTGGGCGAAGATGTCCAGGATCAGGCCGGTGCGGTCGATCACCCGGCGCTCGAGGAAACGTTCCAGGTTGCGCTCCTGGCCCGGGCTCAATGCATGGTTGACCAGGATCAGGTCGGCCCCGCTGGCGTCGGCCGCAGCCTTGATCTCGTCCAGCTTGCCGCTGCCGATCAGGGTCGACGGATTCGGACGGTCCAGGCGCGCAGTGATCGTCGCGGCGATGCTGGCCCCGGCCGAGCGGGCCAGATCACCGAATTCTTCGAGCACATCGTCTTCCAGCTTGCCGAAATGGGGCTGGATCAACAGGGCGTGTTCACCCTTTTTCGAGCGGTCAAACATTCACCGCTCCGGTATTACTCGTCTGCTTCATCACCTGCCTGACCGCCTTCACCCGACTGCACGTAACCACCGCCCGGCCCGACCTTCACGTTGCGTGCCGGAACGACGGTGGAAATGGCGTGCTTGTAGACCATCTGACTGACCGTGTTGCGCAGCAGGACCACGAACTGGTCGAACGACTCGATCGTGCCCTGCAGCTTGATGCCGTTCACCAGGTACACCGAAACCGGCACGCGTTCGCGCCGCAGTGCGTTCAAGAAAGGATCCTGCAGCGATTGCCCCTTGGACATTGCACACTCCTGATTATTGTTCTTATTGGGTTGCCGACGGTTGCCGCGGCCCCCGAGCCGCCCGCCGACCGATGATGTTACACGGCTGGCGGGGATTCAGCGTGCGACGAAGGTCGACACCGCGCTGGCCAGGCGCTCACCATCAACATGGGGGTCGAACCAGCGCGCATCAAGCTCGCCGCGCAGCCAGGTCAGCTGGCGCTTGGCCAGTTGCCGGGTGGCGAAGATCGCCTTGTCACGGAAACGGGCGGCATCCCCCTCCCCGTCCAGGTACTCCCAGGCCTGCCGATAGCCGACCGCGCGCACTGCCGGCAGGTCCAGGGGCGCCGCCACGGCGGCCATTTCCGGCATCGCGCGCAATGCCCGCACCTCGTCGAGAAACCCCTGCCCCAGCATGGCGTCGAAGCGCGCCTCGATGCGCTGGTGAAGAACCGCACGGTCGCCTGGGGCGAGGATCAGCTTGAGGGTGCGCACCGGCAATGGCGCTACGCCCGGCCGGCGCTGCCATTCAGTAATGGGGATACCGGTCAGGCGATAGACCTCCAGCGCCCGCTGGATGCGTTGCGGATCGGTGGCATGGATGCGTGCGGCGGCGGCCGGGTCGACCTTGGCCAGATCGGCGTGCAGTGCCGCCCAGCCACGCTCGACCGCCTCGGCGCTGAGCGCTTCGCGCATTGCCGGGTCGGCCTCCGGCATCGGCGACAGGCCCTGCAGCAGCGCCCGGAAGTACAGGCCAGTGCCACCGGCCAGGATCGGCGTCCTGCCACGCGCCACGATGTCGGCCACGACCCGCCCGGCATCGGCGGCGAACTCGGCCGCCGAGTAGGTCTGCCAGGGGTCACGCAGGTCCAGCAGATGGTGCGGCGCCTGCGCGCGCTCCGTCGCATCGGGCTTGGCCGAACCGATATCCAGGTGGCGGTACACCAGTGCCGAGTCGACGCTGACGATTTCCCCATCCAGCTGCCGTGCCAGGGCGATCGCAGTGGCGGTCTTGCCACTGGCAGTCGGCCCCATCACGGCGATCGCCAGTGGCCGCCGATCGATACCCATCAGTCTTCGTCCGGCCAGCGGATCGTCGGCGTGGCGTCGGCGCGCGGCGTTGGCACGGCCTCGACTGCCTGCCAGATCTTCAGCGCATCGACGGTGGCGGCCACGTCATGCACGCGCACGATGCGTGCGCCGCGCTGCACCGCGATCAGGTGCGCGGCCACCGAGGCGGCCACGCGTTCGGACGGCGTATCGCGACCTGTCAGTTCACCGAGACTGCGCTTGCGCGACAGGCCGGCCAGCATCGGCACGCCCAGTTCCAGAAAGCGCTCCGAACGCGCCAGCAGGGTCATGTTGTGGCCGGTGGTCTTGCCGAAGCCGAAACCGAGGTCGATCAGCAGGTTCTTCTTCGCGATGCCTGCCATCTCGGCAGCGAACAGGCGCTGCACTAGGAAGCCGTGCACCTCGGCGACCACATCGTCGTAGTGCGGATCGGCCTGCATGTGGCCTGGTTCGCCCTGCATGTGCATCAGCACCACCGGCACACCGGTTTCGGCGGCGGCGTCCAGTGCACCCTCCTGACGCAGGCCGAAGATGTCGTTGATCATGCCGGCACCAGCGGCCACGGCCGCGCGCATCACTTCCGGCTTGAAGGTGTCGATGCTGATCGGCACCCGGGTGCGTGCGGCCAGCTGCTCGATCACCGGAATCACCCGGCGCAGTTCCTCCTCCACCGATACCGGCGCAGCGCCCGGCCGGGTCGATTCGCCGCCGATATCGAGAAGGTCCGCGCCCTCCTCGACCAGCTTCAGGCCATGAGCGACTGCGGCCTCGGTGGTGTCGTGCGCGCCGCCATCGGAGAAGGAGTCCGGGGTGACGTTGACGATGCCCATGACCTGGGCACGGTCGAGGCGCAGGATGCGGCCGGCGCAGTCGAGCTGGGGCGAGGTATCGAACATGGGCAATCCTGCTGGGACAACGAAAGGTAGTTTAGTTCGGCAGGGCGGCGCCCTGCACCCGCAGAGGCCAGAGCGACAGCAACAGCCGGAGCAACAGCGGGTTCACTGAAGAATGGCGGGGTGGGTCCGGTTGCGGGGGCCGCTGCAAGTACGTCCATGTAGGCTCGGTCGCCGCATCCATGCGGCTCACGCCCCCGCAACCGGACCCACCCCGCCTTCGACAGATTTCCGCGATCTGCAGTAGATCCACGCCATGCGTGGATGAATCTCCATCGGAATCGAATATTTCGAATTGGAATCGAAATGCATCCACGCATGGCGTGGATCTG
>NZ_JAXBRE020000004.1:0-258689 GCF_047520985.2 Stenotrophomonas sp. BR163 | reverse complement strand
CCCCCCCCCCCCCGCCCCCCCGCTACAGGTACATGGTAGGGCCCGACCGTTGGTCGGGCCACCTTGCAGAATTACAGGGTGCGCGGCACTTCGATACGCTCGAAGCACTCGATCTGGTCGCCTGGCTTGACGTCGTTGTAGGCCTTCACCGCGATACCGCATTCGGTACCGTTGCGGACTTCCTCGACGTTCTCCTTGAAGCGACGCAGCGATTCCAGCTCGCCCTCGAAGATCACCACGCTGTCGCGCAGCACGCGGATCGGCTTGTTGCGCTTGACCACGCCCTCGATGACCATCGAGCCGGCAACGGCGCCCAGCTTGGAGCTGCGGAAGACGTCGCGGACCTCGGCGATACCGATGATCTCTTCGCGGATCTCCACGCCCAGCAGACCGGATGCCACCTGCTTCACCTGATCGATCACGTCATAGATGATCGAGAAGTAACGCAGGTCGACGCCGTTGGATTCAATGATGCGGCGGGCCGAAGCATCCGCACGCACGTTGAAGCCGATGACGGTGGCCTTCGAAGCAGCCGCCGAGTTGGCGTCCGATTCGGTGATGCCGCCGACGCCGGAGTGGATCACGTTGATGCGGATGTCGTCGTTGGACAGCGCGACCAGTGCCTGGCTCAGGGCCTGCACCGAACCCTGCACGTCGGCCTTGATGACCAGGTTGAGGACCTGCTGGCCCTCGCCCTTGCCCAGGGTCGCCATGATGTCTTCCATGCGGCTGCCAGCGGTGGCGACCAGGCGCGACTCACGGCGCTTGGTCTCACGCTGCTGCGCAACATCCTTGGCCAGGCGCTCGTCCTCGACCACCACGAAGTCGTCTCCGGCTTCCGGCACACCGGACAGGCCCAGGACCTGCACCGGGATCGACGGGCCGGCGAACTCCGGCTGCTTGCCGGTTTCGTCGAACAGCGCACGCACGCGGCCGTACTGGATACCGCACACCAGGTAGTCGCCCTTCTTCAGGCGGCCCTGCTGCACCAGCACCGTAGCGACCGGGCCGCGGCCCTTGTCCAGCGACGATTCGATCACCACGCCCGAGGCGCGGCCTTCGTCGACGGCCTTCAGTTCCAGCAGTTCGGCCTGCACCGACACCGCGTCCAGCAGGTCGTCGATGCCCAGGCCGGTCTTGGCCGAGATCTCCACCATCTGGATGTCACCACCGAACTCTTCGGCCACGACCTGCTCGGAGAGCAGCTCGTTCTTGACCCGCATCGGATCGGCACCGGACTTGTCGATCTTGTTGATCGCCACGATCAGCGGCACACCCGCCGAACGGGCGTGCTGGATCGCTTCCTTGGTCTGCGGCATGACGCCGTCGTCGGCAGCAACCACCAGCACCACGATGTCGGTCAGCTTGGCGCCGCGGGCACGCATCGAGGTGAACGCGGCGTGGCCCGGGGTATCCAGGAAGCTGATGACGCCCTTGGGCGTTTCGACGTGATAGGCACCGATATGCTGGGTGATGCCGCCGGCTTCGCCGTGGGCAACCTTGGTGCGGCGGATGTAGTCCAGCAGCGAGGTCTTGCCGTGGTCGACGTGACCCATGATGGTGACCACCGGCGGGCGCTGCACGGCTTCGCCCTGGTTTTCACCGGTCGAAGCAAGCAGCGCGTCTTCGGCATCGTTGTCGTTGGCACGGATCGCCTTGTGGCCGAGTTCTTCGGTCACCAGCGCAGCGGTGTCGTGGTCGATGGACTGGGTGATGGTCGCCATCACGCCCATCTTGAACAGCGCCTTCACCACCTCGCCGCCCTTCAGCGCGAGCTTCTGCGCCAGGTCGGCCACGGTGATGGTCTCGCCGATCGCGACTTCACGCACGACCGGTGCGGTCGGGCGTTCGAACGCGTGCGGACCGGCATTGTTGCCACCACGCGACATGTCGCGACGGCCACCGGACTGGTTGCGGCCACCCGGACGTCCACGCGAATTGCTGTTGTTGCTGTTGCCACGACGCGCACGGTCGGCGGCCGACAGGTGCATCTGGCCGGCGAAGCGGTCGCCCGGGCCACGCTCGTTGCGCGGCGCGCTGCGGTTGTTGCGCTCGTCGTTGCGCGGCGGCGGCGGCGGAGCACCACGCGGCGCAGCCGGGGCGGCGGCCGGGGCGCGCGGCGGGCGCGGCGCGGTTTCGTCGATCGGAGCACGCTTGGGCTTGCTGGCGGCCAGTGCCTCGGCCGCCTTGGCCGCAGCCGCAGCTTCCTCGGCGGCCTTCTTCTCGGCCTCGGCGCGTTCCTTGGCGGCAGCCTCTTCCTCACGGGCACGGACGATGGCCTCGTCGCGCAGACGATCCTTCTCGGCCAGGGCCTGCTGTTCGGCGAGGTTGCGCGCACGCGACTCTTCCAGCTTGCGCAGGATGTCGGCGCGCTCTTCGTCCGGCGTCATGGCGCGAGCACCATCCTTGACGTAGGTACGCTTCTGGCGCACCTCGACATTCACGGTCGTCTTGCTGCGACCGGAATTGACCGTCACTTCCTGCTGCTTCCGGCGGTTGAGCGTGATCTTCTTTGCAGACTGATCGGTCTCTTCCGGGGCCTGCTCGGGCTTGCCGTGCGAACGACGAAGGAAGCCCAGGAGCTTTACCTTCTCGGAGCTGGTCACGACCTGGTCGGGACCGCTGAACTTCATGCCGGCACCGGCCAGCTGTTCCAGCAGTTTTTCGACCGGCGTGTTGACCAGTTCGGCAAGCTTGCGGATGGTGGTTTGCTGCGACATTCGGATCCTATGATCTTGTGGGCGCCCCCCCGCATCTGGAGGTGGCGCGGATTCTACGCCCTGAGCGGCTCAGGGCCCTGTTCATTGCCGGCTCATTCGCCGCGTTCCAGTCGGGCGATCTCCTCGGCACGGGCGGCCAGGATCAGCGCAGCGGCGCGCGCCTGATCCAGTCCTTCGATGCCGAAGTCCATGACCTCGTCGGCGGCCAGGTCGGACAGGTCCTCGCTGGTACGCACGCCGTGGCCGGCCAGCGCATATGCGGTGGCTTCGTCCATGCCCTTCAGGGACAGCAGGTCCTGCGCCGGCTGGCCGTCTTCAAGGCCTTCCTCGACTGCCAGGGCCTCATTGAGCAGCGCATCGCGGGCACGAGCGCGCAGCTCTTCGACGATGTCCTCGTCGAAACCTTCCACGGCCAGCAGTTCGCCGACCGGGACATATGCGATTTCCTCGACGGTGCCGAAGCCTTCGCTGACCAGGATGCCGGCGATTTCCTCGTCCACTTCCAGTTTGTCCATGAACAGCTGGCGGGCGGCAGCCTGCTCGGCCTCCGACTTGGCAGTGACCTGGTCCTGGGTCATCACGTTGAGCTGCCAGCCGGTCAGGCGGCTGGCCAGGCGCACGTTCTGGCCGCCCTTGCCGATCGCCTGGGCCAGGCGGTCTTCGGCAACGGCCAGGTCCATCGAGTGCTTGTCCTCATCGACGATGATCGACTGCACTTCGGCCGGAGCCATCGCGTTGATGACGAAGTTGGCCGGGTTGTCGTTCCACAGCACGATGTCCACGCGCTCGCCATTGAGCTCGTTGGACACGGCCTGCACGCGCGAACCGCGCATGCCGATGCAGGCACCGATCGGATCGGTGCGCTGGTCGTGGGCCAGCACGGCGATCTTGGCGCGGTCGCCCGGATCGCGGGCGCAGGCCTTGATTTCCACCAGGCCCTGGCCGACTTCCGGCACTTCCAGCTTGAACAGCTCGATCATGAACTCCGGCGCGGCGCGGCTGATGAACAGCTGCGGGCCACGCGGCTCCGAGCGCACTTCGGCCAGGTAGCCGCGCACGCGGTCGCCGGCACGCAGCACGTCGCGCGGAATGCCCTTGTCCTTCGGAATGAAGCCTTCGGCATTGCCACCGAGGTCGACGTAGATGTTGCCGCGCTCGGCGCGCTTGACCACACCGGTGATCAGCTCACCCACGCGATCCTTCCATGCATCCACGACCTGCTGGCGCTCGGCTTCGCGCACGCGCTGGACGATGACCTGCTTGGCGGCCTGGGCAGCGATACGGCCGAAGTCCGGGTTCTCGATCTGCTCTTCGATGTAGTCGCCAACCTCGACGCCTTCGGCCTCGTCGACGGCGTCCATCAGGCGGATCTGGCGATCCGGGGATTCCATGACCACGTCATCAGCCACCACTTCCCAGCGGCGGAAGGTTTCGTAGCTGCCATCCTTGTGGTCGATGACCACGCGGGTCAGCACTTCCTCCTCGGGATAGCGCTTCTTCGCTGCCGAGGCCAGGGCGGCCTCGATGGCATCGAAGATCACTTCACGCGGCACGCCCTTCTCGTTGGCGACTGCGTCGACTACCAGCAACAGTTCCTTGCTCATTGGCTCACTCCGCGCGCGGCTTCTTTGCCGCCGGCTCGTTGGAAGAAGAATTCGTGTTCGGCTTCGGACGCTTCGGTGCCGGACCGGTCGGCTTGCTCGGGGCCAGCCCCAGCGCCACCCAGTCGGGCATGATCCGTGCCTTGTCGATGTTGTCGGCCGACACGACCACTTCAGCCTTGTCGACGACGAAGGTGATGGTGCCCGCGGCCTCGTCGATCGCTTCGATGCGGCCCTGCAGGCGACGACGGTTGTCCTGCGGCAGCTTCAGCGTGACCTTGGCCGATTCACCCTGGTGGCGGCCGAACTGCTCCAGGTTGAACAGCGGGCGGTCCACGCCCGGCGAGGACACTTCCAGCGTGTAATTGCCGCTGATCGGGTCTTCGACGTCCAGCTGCGCCGAGACTTCGCGGCTGACCCGCTCGCAGTCGTCGACATTGATGATGCGCTCGGGCTGTTCAGCCAGCGGCACGTCGATGTAAAGGCGCAGGGTCGCACCGCCGGGGGCCGGCAGATACTCAACGCCCAGCAGCTCCAGGCCCAGCGACACAACGGTCGGGGCGAGCAGATTCGCGATGTCGGTTGCCTTGTCGCTCACAGCCTGCCTTGATCTCTATGGTTGGGTGCCGGCCTTGGCCGGCGTGGAAACATGACGCCCCGGAAACGACAAAGGGCCCGTTGGGCCCCTTTTCCGGAAAGACTCCGGTGACTGGATTCCGGTTGCAACCTGCATTGCCTGCCGGTTGCGGCCCTCCTTCCGGGTCCGGACTCCCGCTGGGAGGCCGCCTTCAGGGGTACTGCTAGGCCGCTGATGATAGCGGCTGCACCGCGCTGGTGCAAGGTGCGGGGCCGGGTCAGATCCCTTTTCCATACCGGAAGTCGAGCATGGCTCGACTCTGCAAGAACGGAACCCGCCCAAAGAAAAACGCCCTCGAAGCGGGACTTCGAAGGCGATCTCCTTACTTGGTAGCGGGGGCAGGATTTGAACCTGCGACCTTCGGGTTATGAGCCCGACGAGCTGCCAGACTGCTCCACCCCGCATCAGAAGCGGAATTATGAGCGATGGCTCCAAAAACTGCAAGCTTTCCCTCATTCATCAAACCGGTTGGCGCCGATCCGAAGTTGGTAGCGGGGGCAGGATTTGAACCTGCGACCTTCGGGTTATGAGCCCGACGAGCTGCCAGACTGCTCCACCCCGCACCGGAAGTGCTTGAACTGCTGCCCTGCTCTTTCGAGGAGGGCTACCGCAACGATGTTCTGGCTGAACCGCTGCAGTGACAACTCAGGCTGCGCATATTACACGAATCGCGCAGCTTTGTGTCAACTTTTATGCAAGATGCGCAAATGCCTGCTGGCACCAGACCATGATCGGGTTCCAGGCCAGGCCCAGGGCCAGCAGCGCCAGGGCATTGACGCCCAGCACCACACCCAGCACGCGGTCGTTGTTGCGCGGCATGGCCTCGCCCACCGGCTCATCGAAGTACATGACCTTGATGACGCGCAGGTAGTAGAAGCAGCCGACCACGGCGCACAGCACGCCCAGGATGGCCAGCCACAGCAGGCCGCCGTTGACGGCCGCGCCCAGCACCGCCAGCTTGGTCCAGAAGCCCAGGAACGGCGGGATGCCGGCCAGCGACGCCATGATGCACAGCACCAGGCCTGCCATCCACGGGTTGCGGGCATTGAGGCCCTTGAAGTCCTCGATGTTCTCGGCTTCAAAGCCGGCACGCGACAGCGCGATGATCGCGCCGAAGGCGGCGGTCGACATGATGGCGTAGGCCAGTGCGTAGAACAGCGCAGCGGCATAGCCCTGTGCGCCACCACCGGCGATGCCCATCAGCAGGAAGCCGATGTGCGAAACGGTGGAGAACGCCAGCATGCGCTTGAGATTGCTCTGCGCGATGGCCATCAGGTTGCCGATGACCAGCGAGACTGCGGCCAGGCCGGCGATCAGCAGCTGCAGTTCCGTCGACAGCGGGCCCACGCCCATTTCCAGCAGGCGGTAGGCCATGCCGAAGGCGGCCAGCTTCGGCGCCGAGCTGATGAACAGCGCGATCGGTGCCGGGGCACCCTGGTACACGTCCGGCAGCCACATGTGGAACGGTGCCGCACCCAGCTTGAAGGCGACGCCGGCGATCATGAACACCGCACCGGTGATCAGCAGCACGCGCTCTTCCGAGTGCGGGATGGCGTCACGGATGGCGTCCAGGTGCAGGCTGCCGGTAGCGCCGTAGATCAGCGACATGCCGTACAGCAGCAGGCCAGAGGCCAGCGAGCCGAGCACGATGTACTTCATCGCCGCTTCCGAGGCCAGGCCGTTTTCGCGGTTGCTGGCGACCAGGGCGTAGGAGCACAGCGCCAGCAGTTCCAGGCCCAGGTAGACCATCAGCAGGCTGCCGGCCGACACCAGGATCATCATGCCGGCGGTGCCGAACAGGATCAGCACCGGGATCTCGCCCTGGAACAGGTTGCGGTCACGCAGATAACGCCAGCCATAGACCAGGGTCAGGCCGCTGAGCAGCACGATCCCGGTCTTCATCACGTCCGCGGCGGTATCGCGCACGAACATGCCATGGAAGACCTCGCCCTGCCCGCCCACGCCGGTGGCCAGCATGAACAGCACCACGGCCAGCGCAGCGAGCGAGAACAGGTGGGTGACGATCTTGTTCCGGTTGCTGACGAACAGGTCGAGGATCATCAGGGCGAAGGCGCTGCCGATCAGCACCAGCTCGGGAGCGAGCGGTGGCAGGTCAGCGGCGGTCAATGGCAGCAGCGGCGAGGTGGTCATCATCAAATCCTGGAATTACAGCAGCTTGCTGGATGCGATCTGCATCGCCAGCTTCGCGATCGAGGGCTCCATCAGGTCGGTCAGCGGCTTGGGATAGATGCCCAGGGCCAGCACGCCGATGGCGAACACGCCCAGCACCAGCCATTCGCGGCCGTTGATGTCCTTCAGTTCGGCAACATGGCTGTTGGCCACTTCACCGAAGAAGATGCGCTTGTACAGCCACAGGGTGTAGGCGGCGCCGATGATCAGGGTGGTGGCCGCGCCCAGCGCGATCCACGGATTACGCTGGAAGGCCGAGAGGATGACCATGAACTCGCCGACGAAACCGCTGGTACCGGGCAGGCCCGCGTTGGCCATGAAGAACAGCATGGCGAAGGTGGCGAACCACGGCATCACGTTGACCACGCCGCCGTAATCGGCGATGCGGCGGCTGTGCATGCGGTCGTACAGCACGCCGACGCAGGAGAACATCGCGCCGGACACAAAGCCGTGCGAGATCATCTGCACCATGGCGCCCTGCAGGCCCAGGCGGGCGGCATCGGCGTTGCCGGCTTCACGCACCAGCCACAGGGCAATGAAGGTGCCCAGGGTGACGAAGCCCATGTGCGCGATCGACGAATAGGCGATCAGCTTCTTCATGTCGTCCTGCACCAGGGCGACCAGGCCAACGTAGATCACCGCGATCAACGACAGCGCGATCACCAGCCAGGCCCATTCCTGCGAAGCGTCCGGGACGATCGGCAGGTTGAAGCGCAGGAAGCCATAGCCACCGATCTTCAGGGCGATGGCCGCCAGGATCACCGAACCGGCGGTCGGCGCTTCCACGTGGGCATCCGGCAGCCAGGTATGGACCGGGAACATCGGCACCTTGACCGCGAAGGCGATCAGGAACGCGAAGAAGATCCAGGTCTGTTCCTTGGCCGACAGCGGCAGTGCATACAGGTCGGCCAGCTGGAAGCTGCCGCCCTTCATGTACAGGTAGATCAGCGCCACCAGCATCAGCACCGAGCCGAGGAAGGTGTACAGGAAGAACTTCAGCGCAGCGTAGATGCGACGCGGGCCGCCCCAGACACCGATGATCAGGAACATCGGGATCAGCATCGCCTCGAAGAACACGTAGAACAGCATCGCGTCCGTCGCCGCGAAGATACCGACCGTGACGCCTTCCAGGATCAGGAAGGCCGCCACGTACTGGTTCACGCGCTTGTCGATGGCGCTCCAGGCGCCGATCAGGGCAAGCACGCTGACCAGGGTAGTCAGCAGGATCAGCGCCACGGCAATGCCGTCCACGCCCAGGTTGTAGCCGATCTTGTACGCCGGGATCCAGGCATGGGTCTCGACGAACTGCAGACCGTCGATGCCCGCGTTGTAGCCGCTCAGCAGCGAGAGGCTCGCCACGAACGTCAGCACCGCTACGCCCAGCGACGCCCAGCGGGCGGTCTGCGCATCACGGATCGCAAGGATCAGGGCGCCACCGATGATCGGCAGCCAGATGAGGACACTGAGTAGAGGCCAGTTCGACACGTCTTCTTATTCCGTACAGGTCATCAACGCAGGTAATGCATCAGCACGCCCAGCAGGGCAATCAGGCCGATGATCATCGCGAAGGCGTAGTGATAGAGGAAACCGGATTGGGTACGACGCAGCACGCCGGCTGCAACGTCCACAACACGTGCCGAGAGATTGACCACGCCGTCGACGATGTTGCTGTCGATCCAGCGCGAGACCTTGCCCAGCTTGACGCTGCCACCGGCAAAGCCATCGATCCACAGCTTGTCGAAGCCGTACTTGTTTTCCAGCACCGACACCAGCGGAGCGAAGGTCTTGCGCGCCTTGCCCGACAGGTCCGGCTTCCACAGGTAGAACAGTGCGGCCAGCAGGAAGCCCGCAACGGTCAGCATGAACGCCGGAGCCATCATGCCGTGCAGCGCGAAGGCGACCGGGCCGTGGAACTCCTCACCCAGGAAGCCGATGGTGTTCTTGGCCGGATCGTAGAAGTCGACGATTCCGGTGAAGAACGTATGCGCCTGGCCCTTGATGGCATCGTGGGCATGGTGGCCGGCCCAGTCGGTGCCGTACAGCATCGGACCGATGCTGAAGAAACCGATGGCGATCGACGGGATGGCCAGCAGGATCAGCGGCAGGGTCACCACCCACGGGGTTTCGTGCGGCTCATGCGGACCGTGGCCATGGCCGTGGTCATCGTGATGCGCATCGCCGTGGTGGGCGTCGGCGGCGTGGTGATCGTCATGGCCGTGACCATGATCGTCATGATGCACGTCGCGGAAACGCTCCTTGCCGTGGAAGGTCAGGAACAGCAGGCGGAAGCTGTAGAAGCTGGTGACGATCACGCCACCCAGCACTGCCCAGTAGCCGTAGGTGGCCACCCAGTTGTTGGACAGGTGCGCGTGCAGCTCGGCGGCCTCGATGATGGTGTCCTTCGAGTAGAAGCCGGAGAAGAACGGCGTACCCACCAGTGCCAGCGTACCGATCCACATGGTGATGAAGGTGATCGGCATGTACTTGCGCAGGCCACCCATCTTGCGCATGTCCTGCTCGTGGTGCATGGCAATGATGACCGAGCCGGCACCCAGGAACAGCAGCGCCTTGAAGAAGGCGTGGGTCATCAGGTGGAACACGGCTGCCGAGTAGGCCGACACGCCCAGTGCAACCGTCATGTAGCCCAGCTGCGACAGCGTGGAGTACGCGACGACGCGCTTGATGTCGTTCTGCACGATACCGATCAGGCCGGTGAAGAAGGCGGTGGTGGCACCGATGAACAGCACGAAGTTCAGCGCGGTCTGCGACAGCTCGAACAGCGGCGACATGCGGGTGACCATGAAGATGCCGGCGGTCACCATCGTCGCGGCGTGGATCAGTGCCGAGATCGGGGTCGGGCCTTCCATCGAGTCGGGCAGCCACACGTGCAGCGGGACCTGGGCCGACTTGCCCATGGCACCGATGAACAGGCAGATGCAGATGACGGTGGCGATCGACCAGATCACCGGCTCGTTCAGCAGCTGCATGCCCAGGAGGGTGCCGTCCCAGATCTGCAGCTGGGCGCGCGGGTCGGCCAGCATGCCGGCCTGCGAGAACACCTGCGAGTAGTCCAGGGTGCCGAACACCCACAGCACGCCGGCGATGCCGAGCAGGAAGCCGAAGTCGCCGACGCGGTTGACCAGGAACGCCTTCATGTTGGCGAAGATCGCGGTCGGGCGCTTGAACCAGAAGCCGATCAGCAGGTACGACACCAGGCCCACCGCTTCCCAGCCAAAGAACAGCTGCAGGAAGTTGTTGCTCATCACCAGGGTGAGCATCGAGAACGTGAACAGCGAGATGTAGCTGAAGAACCGCTGGTAGCCCGGATCGTCCTGCATGTAGCCGATCGTGTAGATGTGGACCAGCAGCGACACGAAGGTCACCACCACCATCATCATCGCGGTCAGCTTGTCGACCATGAAGCCGACGTGGGCCGAGTACTGGCCGACTTCGAAGAACGTATAGATGTTCTGGTTGAACGGCTGCGCGCCGCCCCACATCAACTGGTAGAACGTGTACATCGACAGGCCGCAGGCCACCGCGACGCCGAGGATGGTGATGGTCTGCGCGCCGAAGCGCTTGACCTGGCGACCGAACAGGCCGGCGATGATGCTGCCGAACAGCGGTGCGAGCACCACTGCGATCAACAGACTCTTGGAGAGAGTGATTTCCATCTGTGGATCAGCCCTTCAACGAATCGACTTCGCCGACATTGATCGTGCGGCGGGTACGGAACAGGGTCACCAGGATCGCCAGGCCGATGGCGGCTTCCGCGGCGGCGACGGTCAGGATGAAGAACACGAACAGCTGGCCGGACGGATCGCCCAGCTGGCGCGAGAAGCCGACGAAGTTGATGTTCACCGACAGCAGCATCAGTTCGATCGACATCAGCAGGACGATGACGTTCTTCCGGTTGAGGAAGATGCCGGCCAGGCTGATGGCGAACAGCACCGCGCCAAGCGCAAGGATGTGGCCAAGGGTAATCACGGCTGGGTCTCCTCGCCGGTGGCCGGCTTGCTGTTGCTGTGCACGACCGGTGCTTCGGCACCCATCTTGACCATGCGCAGGCGCTGGCCGGCCTTGACCATGGTCTGCTCGCCCGGGTTCTGGCTCTTGACGCCGGTACGGCGGCGCAGGGTCAGCATCACGGCGGCAACCACGGCCACGGTCAGGATTACGGCGGCGAACTCGAACGGCAGCAGGTACTCGGTGAACAGCGTGCGTGCCAGCCAGGTGATGTTGGAACTGTCGGCGGCGACCGCAGCGGCGTTGTCGGCCGGGAACGGCGTGACCGAGCGTGCCTTGACGCCGATCAGGATCAGCATCTGCGCCAGCATCGCCACCGCGACAATGAGGCCGACCGGCAGGTAGCGCACCCAGCCCTCACGCAGCTTGGTGGGGTCGATGTCCAGCATCATCACCACGAACAGGAACAGCACCATCACCGCGCCAACGTAGACCAGCACCAGCGCCACGCCGAGGAACTCGGCGCCCACCAGCAGCCACACGCAGGCAATGGAGAAGAAGGTCAGCACCAGGCAGAGCACGGCGTGAACCGGGTTGCGCACGCTGATCACCGCACCGGCCGAAACCGTTGCCGCGATGGCGAACACCCAGAAAGCGATATTTACCCAATCCATCTCTCGACCTCAGCGGTAAGCGGCATCGGCTGCACGACGCTCGGCGATCTCGGACTCGAGACGGTCGCCAAGGGCCAGCAGCTGCGGCTTGGTAACGATGTTTTCGCCACGGTTCTCGAAGTGGTACTCGAGGATGTGGGTTTCGACGATCGAGTCCACCGGGCAGCTTTCTTCGCAGAAGCCGCAGAAGATGCACTTGAACAGGTCGATGTCGTAGCGGGTGGTGCGGCGGGTGCCGTCCTCGCGCTTGGCCGAGTCGATGGTGATGGCCAGCGCCGGGCACACCGCTTCACACAGCTTGCAGGCAATGCAGCGCTCTTCGCCGTTGGGATAACGGCGCAGGGCGTGCAGGCCACGGAAGCGCGGCGACTGCGGGAACTTCTCCATCGGGTACATCATCGTGTACTTCGGCTTGAAGCTGTACTTCAGCGTCAGCCAGAGGCCGGCCAGCAGTTCGAGCAGCAGCAGGCTCTTGAAGTAATGGGTAATCCTGTTCATCACTTAGACGCCCTTTTGAATCACGCCGAAGAACACCATGACGGCAGTAACCGCGATCCACAGAATGGCCAGCGGGATGAAGACCTTCCAGCCCAGGCGCATGATCTGGTCATAGCGGAAGCGCGGGAAGCTGGCACGGAACCAGATGTAGGCACTGGCGAAGAAGAACACCTTGACGAACAGCCACGGTGCACCGCCCTTCCAGATCCAGTCGACCAGCGGCGAGACGTTACCCAGATCAAGCCAGCCCTGGACCGGGCTCAGCCAGCCGCCGAGGAAGAAGATCGAGATCAGGAAGCTGATCAGGATCATGTTCGCGTATTCGGCCAGGAAGAACAGGGCGAACGCACCGCCGGAGTACTCGACCATGTGGCCGGCAACGATTTCCGATTCGCCTTCCACCACGTCGAACGGCGCGCGGTTGGTTTCAGCCACGCCCGACACCCAGTAGATGACGAACAGCGGGAACAGCGGCAGCAGGAACCAGTCGAAGAAGCCGGAACTGCCGGCCTGCGCAGCGACGATGTTGCTCAGGTTCAGGCTGCCCGAGGCGATCATCACGCCAACCAGGGCGAAGCCCATGGCGATTTCGTAGCTGATCATCTGCGCCGAGGCGCGCATGGCACCCAGGAACGCGTACTTCGAGTTGGATGCCCAACCGGCCAGGATGATGCCGTAGATGCCCAGCGAGGTCATCGCCAGCAGGTACAGCAGGCCGGCGTTGGCATTGGACAGCACGATCTGCGAATCGAAGGGGACCACCGACCAGGCCGCGAAGGCCGGGGCCAGGGTGATCAGCGGTGCCAGCAGATAGATCGCCTTGTTGGCGCTGCTCGGCTGGACCACTTCCTTGAACAGCAGCTTGAAGACGTCGGCGAAGGCCTGGAAGATGCCCATGCCCACGTACATCGGGCCGTGGCGGACGTGCATCCAGCCGATCAGCTTGCGTTCCCAGACCACGTAGAAGGCCACCGAGATGATCACCGGCACGGCGATCACCAGGATCTTCAGGATGATCCAGATCAGCGCGCCGATGTCACCGAGGCCCAGCAGCCACTGGTGCAGCGGGTCCACCGCGTTCAACAGCAATTCGTTCATGCAGCCACCACCGATACGCGAGCGGCACCCAGCGGCGCGGTCGCGCCGTGGCCCGATTCAATCCAGACCGAACCCGCAGCGACGCGGGCGTCGACCACCACCGGCAGGGTGGCCTTGCCGGCGTCGGTGCCGACCTTGGCCATCTGCCCTTCCTGCAGCTGCAGGCGAGCGGCATCTTCTGCGTTCAGCACGATGCGCGGGGCGTTGTTGAGCGGATGCGACTGCAGCGCCGGCGCGCGACGGACCACCGCATCGGTGCGGTAGATCGCGGCGGTCGAAGCCACTTCCAGGCCCTCACCGGCAACCGCCGGCTGCGCCGAAGCAGCGACGGTGACCGACACCGGGGCCAGGCTGGCACGCAGGCCGGCCAGGTCGGTAAAGTCGAAACCGGCCAGCGCCATGTCGCCGCCCAGTGCGCGCAGCACGCGCCAGCCTTCGCGGGCCTCGCCCGGCAGCTTGCCGCCGGCACGGGCCGACTGCTCGCGACCATCGAGGTTGGTCAGGGTGGCATCGATTTCCGGCAGCGCACCGATCGGCAGGATCACGTCGGCAACGTCGCGGGTCGAGGCGCAGGCGAACTGGCTGAAGGCCACCACCTGGGCACCGGCCAGCGCCTTGCGGGCGGCCGGGGCGTCGGCGAAGTCCAGGCCCGGCTCAAGGCCGTACACCACGTAGGCCTGGCGCGGCTGCGCCAGCATCGCGGCGACGTCCTTGCCAGCCGGCAGCACGCCGGCGCGGGTGAGGCCAACGGCGTTGGCGCCCTGCGGGATGCGGCACAGCTTGGCACCGGTAGCGGCAGCGAAGTCACGCGCGGCAGCGCGGATCGCGGCAGCCTGCGGGTGGTTCTCGGCGATGCCACCAACGATCAGCACGGTGTTGTTGCCGCCCTGCACTGCCGAACGCAGCTCGGCGTTGGCCAGCGCGTCGACGAACTTCGACGGGGCAACGATCTGCTTGCCGGCGACACTGAAGGCGAAGTCGAAGTCCACCGGATTGACGACGTGGATCTTCGCGCCCTTGGTGGTCTGCGCCTTGCGCAGGCGAGCGTGCAGGAGCGGCAGTTCGTGGCGGATGTTGCTGCCCAGGACCACGATGCGGTCGGCGCCCTCGATCTCGGCCAGCGGCAGGCCGAACACTTCGGCGGTTGCGGCGTCGGAGAAATCGCGATTGTTGATGCGGTGGTCGATGTTGCCCGAGCCCAGGCCCTTTGCCAGGCGGGCCAGCAGTGCGCCTTCCTCGTTCGAGGTCGACGGGTGCACCAGCACGCCCAGGTTGTCGCCCTGGTTGGCCTTGAGGATTTCGGCGGCCGCGGCCAGGCCTTCGGCCCAGCTCACTTCCTTCCACTCGCCGTTGACCTTGCGCAGCGGCTTGACCGCACGGTCTTCGCTGTACAGGCCCTGGTGCGAGTAGCGGTCACGGTCGGACAGCCAGCACTCGTTCACGGCTTCGTTGTCGCGCGGCACGGTGCGCAGCACTTCGCCGCGACGCACGTGCAGGAACAGGTTCGAACCCATCGCGTCGTGATAGCCCAGCGACTCGCGCGCGGTCAGTTCCCACGGGCGGGCGCGGAACTGGAACACCTTGTTGGTCAGCGCGCCGACCGGGCAGACGTCGACGACGTTGCCGGACAGCTCGGTGGTCAGCGGCTTGCCGTCGAAGGTACCGATCTGCAGGTTCTCACCGCGGTACATGCCACCCAGTTCGTAGGTACCGGCAACGTCGGCGGTGAAGCGGACGCAGCGGGTGCACTGGATGCAGCGGGTCATCTCGGTGGCGACCAGCGGGCCCATGTCCTCGTCCGGCACCACGCGCTTGCGCTCGTTGAAGCGGCTGACCGAACGGCCATAGCCCAGCGACACGTCCTGCAGCTCGCACTCGCCGCCCTGATCACAGATCGGGCAGTCCAGCGGGTGGTTGATGAGCAGGAACTCCATCACCGAGCGCTGGAACTTCAGCGCCTTCTCGCTGCGGGTGGCGACCTTCATGCCGTCCATCACCGGGGTGGCACAGGCCGGCGCCGGCTTCGGCGACTTCTCCACGTCCACCAGGCACATGCGGCAGTTGGCGGCGATCGGCAGCTTCTCGTGATAGCAGAAGCGCGGAATCGGAATGCCGGCCTTGTCGGCCGCCTGGATGATCATCGAGCCCTTGGGCACGACCAGCGACTTGCCATCGATCTCGATGGTGACGTGATCGGGTGGGACGCTCGGATTTACGGGTTGCGCGCTCATGCAGCGGCTGCCTCCACCTTCTTGCCGTCAACCATCGAATGACCGTTGACGATGTAGTACTCGAACTCGTCCCAGAACTGGCGCAGGAAGCCCTGGATGGGCCATGCAGCCGCTTCGCCGAACGCACAGATGGTGTGGCCTTCGATCTGCCCGGCCACTGCCTTCAGCTGGTGCAGGTCTTCCATCGTGGCCTTGCCGGCGACGATGCGCTCCAGCACGCGGTGCATCCAGCCGGTGCCTTCACGGCACGGGGTGCACTGGCCGCAGGATTCCTTGTGGAAGAACTGGCTGATGCGGCAGGCGAACTTGACGCAGCAGACGCTGTCGTCGAGCACGACGATCGCACCCGAGCCCAGGCCGGAGCCCAGCGCACGGATGGTGTCGTAGTCCATCGGCAGGCCCTTCAGCTCGGCCGCGGTCAGCACCGGCATCGACACGCCGCCCGGGATCGCGCCCTTGAGCTTGCGGCCCGGGCGCAGGCCACCGGCCATTTCCAGCAGGTCGTCGAAGGTGGTGCCCAGCGGTACTTCGAAGTTGCCGCCGTTCTGCACGCAGCCGGACACCGAGAAGCACTTCGGGCCGCCGTTGGCGGTCAGGCTCAGGCCCTTGAACCACTCCGGGCCGTTGCGGATGATCGCCGGCACCGAACCGTAGGTTTCGGTGTTGTTGATCGTCGACGGCTTGCCGTACAGGCCGAAGTTGGCCGGGAACGGCGGCTTGTAGCGCGGCTGGCCCTTCTTGCCTTCCAGCGATTCCATCAGCGCGGTTTCTTCGCCGCAGATGTACGCGCCGGCGCCCAGCGCGCCGTAGATGTCGATGTCCACGCCGCTGCCGAGGATGTTCTTGCCCAGCCAGCCGTTCGCATAGGCGTCGGCCAGGGCCTGCTCGAAGTGCTCGAACGGCTCGTGGTGGAATTCACCGCGCAGGTAGTTGTAGCCCACGGTCGAACCGGTGGCGTAGCAGGCGATGGCCATGCCTTCCACCACCGAATGCGGGTTGTAGCGCAGGATGTCGCGATCCTTGCAGGTGCCCGGCTCGGATTCGTCCGAGTTGCAGAGGATGTACTTCTGCATGTTGCCCTTGGGCATGAAGGACCACTTCAGGCCGGTCGGGAAGCCGGCGCCACCGCGGCCGCGCAGGCCCGAGGCCTTGACCATCTCGATGACCTGCTCCGGTGGGATCTTCTCTTCGAGGATCTTGCGCAGGGCAGCGTAGCCACCGGTCTTCAGGTAGCTTTCGTACGACCACGGGGTGTCGTAATGCAGGGTGGTATAGACCACCTGGTGCGGCAGCGGCGCGGGGCCGACCGGACCCTTGGATTCGTGGTGATGTGCCATGCCCTTACTCCAGCCCGTCCAGCAGCTCGTCGACCTTTTCCAGGGTCAGACGCTCATGGTAGTGACCGTTGATGACCATCATCGGCGCGCCACCGCAGCCGGCCAGGCACTCTTCCTCGCGCTTGAGGTAGACGCGGCCGTCAGGGGTCGATTCACCGTGCTTGATGCCCAGCTTCTTCTCGCAATGGCGCACGATGTCCTCGGCGCCATTGAGCCAGCAGCTGATGTTGGTGCAGATGGCCACGTTGTTGCGGCCCACCTTCTCGGTCTCGAACATCGAGTAGAAGCTGGCGACCTCGTAGGCCCACACCGGCGGCAGGTCCAGGTACTTGGCCACGCCGGCGATCAGTTCGTCGGTCAGCCAGCCCTGGTTCTGCTCCTGGGCCGCATGCAGGCCCTGCAGCACGGCAGAGCGCTTGCGGTCCGGCGGGAACTTGGACAGCCAGTGATCGATGTGAGCGCGGGTCTTGTCGCTCAGCACCACCATCGGGTCGACGTCGCGCGCCGCCTCGAAATTACCTGTCGCCTTCATCGGCCGACCTCAGCGAAATGCATAACGTGAAATTCCAGAAACTGCGGCGCCGGCTTGCGCCGGCTGCCTGCAGCGGGCGTTGGCGTGGCGGACGGCATTACCGGTCAACCTCGCCGAACACCAGGTCGTAGGTGCCGATCATCGCCACCACGTCAGCCAGCATGTGGCCGCGCACGACCGAATCGATCGAGGACAGGTGGGCGAAGCCCGGCGCACGCAGGTGCACGCGGAACGGCTTGTTGGCGCCATCGGAGACCAGGTAGCAGCCGAATTCGCCCTTAGGGGCTTCCACCGCCGAGTAGGTCTCGCCGGCCGGCACGCAGTAGCCTTCGCTGAACAGCTTGAAGTGGTGGATCAGCGCTTCCATGTCGTCCTTCATGTCCTCGCGCCTGGGCGGAGCGACCTTGAAGTTCTTCACCATCACCGGGCCCGGGTTGGCCTTCAGCCACGCCACGCACTGCTTGATGATGCGGTTGGATTCGCGCATTTCGGCAACGCGGACCAGATAGCGGTCGTAGCAGTCGCCTTCCTTGCCCAGCGGGATGTCGAAATCGACGGCATCGTACTTGGCGTACGGACGCTTCTTGCGCAGGTCCCAGGCAATGCCCGAACCGCGCAGCATCACGCCGGTCATGCCCCACTGGTGGGCCAGTTCGGGCGTGACCACGCCGATGCCGACGGTACGCTGCTTCCAGATGCGGTTGTCGGTCAGCAGGGTTTCGTATTCGTCGATGCGCTTGGGGAACTCGACGGTGAAGTTCTCCAGGAAGTCCAGCAGCGAACCCTCGCGCGAAGCATTGAGCTGCTTCAGCGCCTTGCCCTTGTGCCAGCGCGATTCCTTGTACTTCGGCATGTGGTCCGGCAGGTCGCGGTAGACACCGCCCGGACGGTAGTACGCCGCGTGCATGCGCGCGCCGGAAACCGCTTCGTAGCAGTCCATCAGCTCTTCGCGTTCGCGGAAGGCGTACAGCATCACCGCCATCGCGCCCAGGTCGAGCGCGTTGGAGCCCAGCCACATCAGGTGGTTGAGGATGCGGGTGATTTCATCGTACATGGTGCGGATGTACTGGGCACGCTCCGGCGCCTCGATGCCCATCAGGGTCTCGATCGCGCGCACGTAGGCGTGCTCGTTGCACATCATCGACACGTAATCCAGGCGATCCATGTAGCCGATCGACTGGTTGAACGGCTTGGACTCGGCCAGCTTTTCGGTACCACGGTGCAGCAGACCCACGTGCGGGTCGGCGCGCATGATGGTTTCACCGTCCATTTCCAGGATCAGGCGCAGCACACCGTGAGCGGCCGGATGCTGCGGGCCGAAGTTCATGGTGTAGTTGCGGATTTCCTGCCGGCTCTCGGCGGCGTTGCTGGCGAATGCTTCGCCGGCCTGGTGTACGTGGCTCACTTCACTGCCTCCTGCGCGCGCTCACCTTCTGCGGTCTGCAGACGGGCGTCGTCGCGGATCACGCGCGGCACGCCGACACGCGGCTCCACCGAGGTGACCGGTTCGTAGATCACGCGCTTCTTCTCTTCGTCGTAGCGGACTTCGACATTGCCGATCAGCGGGAAGTCCTTGCGGAACGGATGGCCGACGAAACCGTAGTCGGTCAGGATCCGGCGCAGGTCCGGGTGGCCTTCGAAGATCACGCCGTACAGGTCGAACGCCTCGCGCTCGAACCAGTTCAGGCCCGGCCAGATGCTGGTCAACGAGGACACCACCGGCAGTGCTTCGTCGGGGGCGAAGCAGCGCAGGTGCATCATCAGGTTGTGCTGGTAGGAACGCAGCTGCGCGACCACGGCGAAGCGCTGGGTCGGCATGTGCTGCGGGCGGGCACCGTCGGCACCGTTTTCCTCGGTGGGGAACTCGCCCCACGCGAAGCGGCCCTGGGCCTTGCCTTCGACGCCTCGGCTGAAGCCCTGCGAGGACACATCGGCGGTGTCCCATTCGTCGGAGCCATAACCGAGGTAGTCGACGCCGCAGAGATCCACGGCCTGCTCGAAACCAAACTCGTCACGCAGCGCCAGGGCGGTGGCGTGCCACTCGGCGGCAGGCACTTCCAGCGTCACTTCGCCGCGGGGTTCGACCACGATGACCTTCGCACCAGCGAAACGTGCGGAGAGTCGGTCGATGAAGGATGCTTGCTCTGCCATGGGGGCTTGGCGCGCTCTAGTCAGGTGAAGGGGTCAGCGGGCGATGGTCTGTGTACGCCAGATCTTCTTCTGCAGCTGCAGGATCCCGTACACCAGCGCCTCGGCGGTCGGCGGGCAGCCCGGGACGTAGACGTCCACCGGCACCACGCGATCACAGCCGCGCACCACAGAATAGGAGTAGTGGTAGTAGCCGCCACCGTTGGCGCAGCTACCCATCGAGATGACCCACTTCGGGTCCGGCATCTGGTCGTAGACCTTACGCAGCGCCGGGGCCATCTTGTTGACCAGGGTACCGGCCACGATCATCACGTCGGACTGACGCGGCGACGGGCGGAACACTACGCCGTAGCGATCCAGGTCCAGGCGCGCGGCGCCGGCGTGCATCATCTCGACGGCGCAGCAGGCCAGGCCGAAGGTCATCGGCCACATCGAGCCGGTGCGCGCCCAGTTCAGCAGTGCGTCGACGCTGGTGGTGACGAAGCCCTTTTCCAGCAGCGGGTTGTCGCCTTCCGGCCGCAGGATGTCATCAACCCGGCCTTCCGGCGACGGATTGTTCATGAGGCCATCGAGAGTCTGAATCACTCCCATTCCAGCGCTCCCTTCTTCCAGACGTAAATGAAACCGAGGAAAAGCATGCCGACGAACAGGCCCATGGTGACCAGCGAACGGGCGCCCAGTTCCATGAAGACCTGGGTCCACGGCACGATGAAGATGATTTCCAGGTCGAAGACGATGAACTGGATCGCGATCAGGTAGTAGCGCACGTCGAACTTCATGCGCGCGTCTTCGAAGGCTTCGAAGCCGCACTCATACGGCGACAGCTTTTCCAGATCGGGGCGGCGGGGACCGAGGAATCGACCAACCAGCATCAGCGTAACGCCGATACCGGTGGCAACGATCAGAAACAGCAGAGACGGCAAATATTCGGCCAGCACAGCGATTCTCTCTTGCCTCTGCCGCTGCGCCTGCAGGCGCTTTGGCATGGGGGAGTGGACGGGAACCTGCCTGGCGCCTTGCGCGCCAGACGAACCCGCTTTACTTACAAATGGTGCCCAAGAGGGGACTCGAACCCCTACGACTTGCGTCGCTACCACCTCAAGGTAGTGCGTCTACCAATTCCGCCACCTGGGCAAACGATCACATCAGACTATCTTTCCGATGCGCCGCGTATTGTAACCGGCTTCAGTCTTTCTGGGAGCCTTCCGAAGGCTTTTCTTCACCAGAAACCGAAGATTCCGCCTGAGCCGGCACATTGGCGGCCGGAACCGGGGCTGCCGGGACCGCATCGGCCTTCGGGACGGCCGGCAGCTCGCCCGCCGGAGCCGCCGGAGCGGTCGCTGCCGGGGCGGACATCAGACCCAGATCCTGGTCGGCCGCCGGACGGGTGCCGTGACCGGCATACCAGGCCATGAAGAGGCTGATGCCAAAGAACACGACAGCCAGCCACTTGGTCGACTTGGACAGGAAGTTCGAGGCGCCACGCGCACCGAACACCGTGCCCGAGGCACCGGCACCAAAGCCCGAACCTGCCGCCGCACCCGAGCCACGCTGCATCAGGATCAGCGCGATCATGGCCACAGCGACCAGCACGTAGACGACATTGAGGATCAACATCAGCATTGGAAACCGCCCTCGGACAATACTTCTAGGATTAGTTCGCGGCCGCCGCCCGTGCGATGGCCAGGAAGTCCGCGGCCACCAGGGAGGCGCCGCCGACCAGCCCACCATCGACATCCGGCTGCGCGAACAGTTCCCCGGCATTGTCGGGCTTCACGCTACCGCCGTAAACAATGGGCAGTGAATCGGCGATTCTAGCATCGATACGCGCGACTTCGCCACGGATGAACGCGTGCACCTGCTGCGCCTGCTCCTTGCTGGCGGTACGGCCGGTGCCGATGGCCCAGACCGGCTCGTAGGCGACCACGGCGCTGGCGAAACCGGCCGCACCGACCAGTTCCAGTACCGGCGCCAGCTGGCTGGCGATGACCGTTTCGGTCTGCCCGGCCTCTCGCTGTTCCAGGGTCTCGCCCACGCACAGCACCGGGACCAGGCCAGCATGCTGGGCGGCGGCGAACTTGCGCGCGACCAGCTCGCTGCTTTCATGGTGGTACTGGCGGCGTTCGGAGTGGCCGACCAGGCCATAGCGGGCCCCGACCTCGACCAGCATGGCTGCGCAGACCTCGCCGGTGTAGGCGCCCTTCTCGTTGCTGCTGACGTCCTGTGCACCAAAGGCCAGGCCGGTCGCGCCGAAGTCCTCGACCAGCTCGCCCAGGTACGGCAGCGGCGGCAGGATCACCACGTCCACGCCCTCCAGCGGCAGCCCGGCGGCCACCTGCTCCAGCAGTTCAGTGGCGAATTGACGGCTGCCGTGCAGCTTCCAGTTTCCGGCGACGATCTTGCGGCGCATGAGCGGGTGGCTCCTGTGTGAAGTCAGCCGCTCATGATACCCGCTACGGCAAAAATCCGTTTCTGTGTAAGCGGTTACATGGGTTTTCAGCCAACGGCGCAGCCCCTCGTGGCCGGGGGCGGGGTTTGGTTGGTCGCGGAGAGCCCGACTAGATCTGGGGCTTGGCCGGGCGGGTGGGGATGGCGGGGGACGCCGTAAACCCGTCCGTGGGGGCTCGGCCGCGGCATCCATGCCGCGGACACCCCCGTCATCCCCACCCGCCCGACCTCTGACACATTCCGGCGGTTCCGCCCGCCACGGAAGGAAAAAAGATGAGCAAGAGCAAAGGCAAAAGCTGCATTCCGGGTTGCTGCCGGCTGGACCAACCCCCTAACCCACTTCGATCTGACAGATCTCATCCACGCATGGCGTGGATCTACCGCGTCGACCACGGTCGACACCTACCCAGCGCCACCGGGAAACCGTCGAAGGCGGGGCGGTGTGGGTTGGCAGGACCGTTGGCGCCATGGATGGCGCCATCGAGCCCCCAAGGACGGGTTCACGGCGTGTACTGCCAACCCACGCCGCCCCGCCCAACACGCAGAAACCCAGAGCCGATTTGGCTTTGGGCCTTGGCTTTGGCTTTGGCCTCTACGGGTGCAGGGCGAAGCCCTGCAAAGAAAAAGGCCGCCTTTCGGCGGCCTCACTTCTCTTTACTTCAGCTTGATCTCGCGCAGGCGCTCCTCGAGGAAGCCGTGGGCGGTGATCGGCTCCGGGTACCGGCTCGGGTTCTCCGGGGTGATGCACGAGGGCAGCACGTCGATCAGGAAGTCCGGGTTCGGGTGCAGGAAGAACGGCACCGAGTAGCGCGGCTGGCGCGCCAGCTCGCCCGGAGGATTGACCACGCGGTGGATGGTCGACGGATACACATGATTGGTCAGGCGCTGCAGCATGTCGCCGATGTTGACCACGATGGTGTCCGCGTCCGAGGTGAACGGCACCCACTCGCCGTCGTGCGACTGCACTTCCAGGCCCGCGGCACTGGCACCCACCAGCAGGGTGATGAAGTTGATGTCGCCATGAGCACCGGCACGAACGTTCGGGATGTCGTCGGTGGTGATCGGCGGGTAGTGGATCGGGCGCAGGATCGAATTGCCGAAGTTGGTCTTGTCGGCGAAGAAATTCTCCGGCAGGCCGATGTGCAGGGCGAGCGCCGACAGCACGCGCGACCCCAGGTTGTCCAGCGCCTGGTACAGGCCGTACCCCCGCTCGCGGAAGCCCTCTACTTCGGTCGGCCACAGGTTCGGCGCCATCACGTCACGGTACTTGGAGTCGTCAGCGATCTCGCGGCCGATGTGCCAGAACTCCTTCAGGTCGAAGTGCTTGGAGCCCTTGGCGGTCTCCACGCCGAAGGGGGTATAGCCGCGGGCCCCGCCGCTGCCAGGCACGTGGTACTTGCGCTTGACCTCTTCCGGCAGGGCGAAGAAGGCCTTGAAGGCATCGTAGGCCGCGTCGATGTCGGCCTGCGGGATGCCGTGGTTGCGGATGCCCGCGAATCCCCATTGGCGATAGGCCGCGCCCAGCTCGGCCACGAAGGCCTCGCGGTCGCTGTCGAAACGGGTGATGTCGAGGGTGGGGATCTGGCTCACAGCGGTTCCTGGCTTGTCATTGGGTCTGGGGGGCCAGCGCATTCATGGCCCGCCTGAACATTGTGACAGATCGCCCGGGGGACGCCACTCGATACGAAGAAACAAACCGATACAATGCGCGACCCGCGCGCGGATTAACGCTTCCGTCACGTGGCGCCCGACCTTTTCCCCGCTCCCTGAATCCGCTTCGCCATGTCTGCAGCCGCCCCTGCCGCACTCGCCCTTGAAGGCTCCACCCGGCGTTGGCGCCGGCTGGCCTGGTGGTCGCTGTTCGTCGCCGGCAATGCAGTCCTGGCTGCGGCGATCGCACTGGGCAACGTGCCGCTGCGGGACAATCCAGGCGGCAGCGCGGGCCTGGCCTACCTCGCGATCGCCCTGCCCGGCCACCTGCTCGCGTTCGGCGCGCTGGCCGGCCTGCTGCCGTTGCTGCTGGGGCTGTGGCCACGCACTGCCCGTACGCTGAGCATCAGCGCCGTTCTCCTGCAGGGCCTGTGGCTGTGCCTGCTGCTGGTCGACGCCAAGGTGTTCACCCTGTATCGCTTCCACCTCAACGCCATGGTCGTGAACATGGTGTTCGGCGGCGCCCTGCAGGACCAGGTCGCCCTGTCCTGGAAGACCTGGCTGCAGGTCGCGCTGCTGGTCGCCGCGGTCTTCGCCGCCGAAGGCCTGCTGGCCTGGGCGTGCTGGAAGCTGCTGCCGGCAGTGCCGCGCCGGCGACGGGTGCTGCAGGCGTGGGCAGCGGTCGCGCTTCTGATGGCCGGCGGCCAGGTGGCCACCGCCTACTACGACGCCCGCGGCGACCGCGATGTGATCGCGCAGTGGAACTACCTGCCGTGGGCGCAACCGATCACCGCCAAGAGCTTCATGCGGCGCCTGGGCGTGGTCAGCCAGCAGCAGGCCGGCCTGCCCGACCCGCGCCATGCGCAGCTGCAGTACCCACTGCACCCGCTGCGGTGCCAGAACCCGCATCGTCCCAATGTGCTGATGGTGGTGCTGGAATCGCTGCGCCAGGACGTGCTGACACCGCAGCTGATGCCCAATACGTCGGCGCTGGCGCAGGACGCGCGCGTGTTCGACCAGCACTTCAGCACCGGCAATGCCACCCGCTACGGCCTGTTCGGGCTGCTGTACGGCCTGCCCGGTGGTTACTGGCCAAGCATGCTCGACGAGCAGCGCGGCTCGCAGCTGTTCCAGGTGCTGGGCCAGCAGGGCTACGGCCTGCACCTGTACGGCAGTGCGCCGTTGTACAGCCCGGAATTCGATCGCACGGCATTCGCCGATGTGCGCGACCAGCTGCACCAGGGGCCATCGGCACTGAAGTCCGACGGCCGCGACCGCGCGATCATCAGTGCACTGCAGCAGGACATCCGCGCCAGCCAGGCGGCGCAGCGCCCGTGGTTTGGCTTCGTGTTCCTCGACTCCACCCACGCGCCGTACCACATGCCCGATGGTTACCCGCCCGTGGCGACGCCGATGGCTGCGGACATCGACTTCCTCAAATTCGGCCCGGAGCATGACCCGACGCCGGAACTCAACCGCTACCGCACCGCCGTGCACTACGCAGACAGCCTGATCGGCTCGCTGCTGGACGACCTGCGCGCACAGGGCCTGGCCGAGGACACCATCGTGCTGGTCACCGGCGACCATGCCGAAGAGTTCAACGACCTCAAGCTGAACTATTGGGGCCACAACGGCAACTTCTCCGACTACCAGCTGCAGGTCCCGTTCGTGCTGCATTGGCCAGGCAGGGCCACTGGCCGCGACGCCCGCACCAGCTCGCACGAAGACTGGGTACCGACACTGATGCGCCATGCACTGGGCTGCGAGAACGCGCTGAGCGATTACAGCACCGGCCAGGACCTGCTGGCCGAACCGCAGGGCCCGCGTGCCCTGGTGGTCGAAAGCTGGTCGCAGCGCGCGATACGCCATGGCGACGCGATCTACGTGTTCGACAAGTTCGGCAACGCCACAGCGCTGGACCGGCACTACCTTCCGCTGCCCCAGCAGGCCCCTGATGCGGCTGCCGTACGCACTGCATGGGAAGCATTGACCCGCTTCCGCAATCGTTGACCTTCAAGGATCGATCCCGCATGAACCGTCCGCTGCGCATCCTGCACACCGAAGCCGCCAAGGGAATGGGCGGACAGGAGATCTACATCTTCCGCCACATGCAGGTGATGCGCGCGCGTGGCCATGAGGTGGCGCTGCTGTGCCAGCCCGAAGCGCGACTGGCCAAGCTGGCACGCGACGACGGTTTCACCGTGCACACCCTGCGCATGGGGGGCCTGCTGCGCCTGCTGCGCGGCATCTGGTCGGTCTCGCGCCTGGTGCGTCGCGAGCGCTACGACGTGGTCAACACCACCAGCCGCCGTGACGCGCTGATCGCCGCCGCCGGTGCACGCCTGGGCGGCACACCGCTGGTAATACGCTCGCGCCACCTGATGAGCCCGGTCAACTCGCTGCTGACCTATACCGGCCTGCCGCACCGGGTGATGACCGTCAGCAGCTTCGTCAAGCAGCTGCTGACGGAGCGCGGCATTCCGGCCGAGCACATCGGTATCGTGCCGCCAATTGCAGTCCCGCCGCGCTGGAGCGAGATCCGCAAGGCCGATCCCTGGCAATGCCTGCAGGAGGTGCGCGCGGAGGTGCGCGCCGAGCTCGGTTTCGGCGAGCAGGACATCGTGGTCGGTTGCGTGGCGGTGCTGCGCGGACCCAAGGGCCATGCCGACCTCCTGCAGGCGATGGTGCCGCTGTGCAGGACGCATCCGAACCTGCACCTGGTGGTGATCGGCGATGGCCAGCCGATCATGGATCGGCTGCAGGCGCTGCGCGACGAGAATGGGCTGCAGCAACAGGTCCACCTGCTCGGCTATCGTGACGGCGCGTGCCGGCTGATGGCCGGCTTCGACATCTTCGCGCTGGCTTCGCACAAGGAAGCGGCCGGTACCGTGTTGCTGGAGGCTGCCTATGTCGGGGTACCGATCGTGGCCACGCGCGTAGGTGGCGTGCCGGAGATGGTGGTCGAGGGCAGCAATGCGATCCTCACCCGATTGGGCGACAATGCAGCCCTGACAGGCGCACTGCGCCTGCTGGTGGAAGATCCGGAACGGCGGCGGCAGATGGGCCGCGCCGGGTGGGACTGGATGCACAGCGCGCACCGGTTCACCCCCGATGGCCACGGTGAGACCACCGAACTCTACTACCGCCAGTGGCTGAAGGAGCTGGGACATGGCTGATGCCCGAACCGTACCGGTGCTCATGCACCACCACGTCAGTCCGTCGCCGGGCATGATCACCGTGTCACCGGAAAATTTCGAAAGCCAGATCGCCTGGTTGGCCGGCAACGGCTGGACTTCGCTGACACTGGACCAGTACGCCGGCTTCCTGGCCGGCAAGCCGGTGCCGCGCAAGTCGATCGCGATCACCTTCGACGATGGCTACCTGGACAACTGGGTGTATGCGCACCCGATCCTGCAGAAGTACGGCATGCACGCAGTGGTGTTCGTGGTCACCGGCTGGATGGGTGAAGGCCCGGAGCGGCCCCACGCGGGGCTTGCCGGGGCAGTGCTGCCTGCCACGCCGGACCACCGCGGTTGCGAAGCGGCGATCTACGAGCAGAACCGCAGCGACGACGTGATGATGCGCTGGAGCGAAGCGCGCGCGGCCATCGCCGCCGGCACCTTCGAAGTGCATTGCCACACCCATACCCACACCCGCTGGCTGCGCCGCGACGACCTGGACCGCGCACAGCGCCGTGCGGGCCTGAGCCACGACCTGGCAGTCTCGCGCGAAGTCCTGCGGGACAAGCTCGGCGAGGTGTCCGATACGCTGTGCTGGCCTTACGGCGATTTCGACCAGGACCACATCGAGGTGGCACGCGAGCACGGCTTCCGCTACCTGCACACCACCCACCCGTTCGGCCGTAACGTAGTCGGCGGCGATCCGGAACGCATCTACCGCTTCGCGATCCGCAACCGCCCGGCGAGCTGGTTGCGCAAGCGCATCGCCCAGAGCTACGCCCCCCTGATCGCGCCGCTGTTCAATGGCTTCAAGGCGCGGCAGAAGAAGATGGTGCCGGGGCCGTGAGCCTCGCGCAGCCTTGCCGCCTGAACGAAAAAACGCCCCGGCTTTACGGGGCGTTTCTGTTTGGGCGAATGCGCAGCTGCCTCAGGCGGCGGCTTCACGTACCGCCGCGGACAGGCGGTCCAGCGTGTCCTGCATCAGCGTTGCATCGTCGGCCTCGACCGTGACACGCACCACCGGCTCGGTACCGGACGGGCGAAGGAACGCACGGCCACGGCCGGCCACTGACTGCTGCGCGACGGCCAGCGCGGCCTGCACGCTGTCGGCCTGCACGGTGGCCTTGGCCGAGACATTGCCCAGCCGCACGTTGACCGTCTTCTGCGGCACCCGCACCAGCCCCTTCAATGCCTGGCGCAGGGTCTGCCCGCTGTTGCGCAACGCCACCAGCACCTGCAGCGCACTGACGATGCCGTCACCGGTGGTGGCCCGATCCAGGCACAGCAGGTGGCCGGAGGCTTCGCCGCCGAGCACCCCACCGCCTTCGATCAGCGCCTGGTGCACATAGCGATCACCGACATTGCTGCGCACGAACGGAATCTGCAGATCGGCGAAGGCCTTCTCCACGCCGTAGTTGCTCATCAGCGTGCCGACCACCGGGCCGCGCAGGCGGCCTTCGGCTTTCCATGCCCGGGCCAGGATGTAAAGCAGGTCGTCGCCGTCGACCGGGTTGCCCTGGTCGTCGGCCATCAGCACGCGGTCGCCGTCGCCGTCGAAGGCAATGCCGAGATCGGCGCGGGTTTCGCGGACCTTGGCCGCGAGATTGTCGATATGGGTGGAGCCCACGCCGGCGTTGATGTTGACGCCGTTGGGCTCGGCGCCAATGCCGATCACCTCGGCACCCAGCTCGCGGAACAGCAGCGGTGCGATCTGGTAGGTGGCGCCGTGCGCGCAGTCCAGCACCAGGCGTACGCCACGCAGGTCGAACGCGCGCGGCACGCTGGCCTTGCAGAACTCGATGTAGCGGCCGACCGCCTCGCGGCCACGCGACGCCTTGCCCAGCTTCTCCGATTCGACGGTGGTGAACGGAACGTCCAGCGCCGCTTCGAGGGCAAGCTCGGTGGCATCGTCGAGCTTCTCGCCCTGAGCGGAGAAGAACTTGATGCCGTTGTCGTAGTGCGGGTTGTGCGAGGCACTGATGACGATGCCGGCATCCACGCCCAGCGTACGGGTCAGGAACGCCACCGCCGGAGTCGGCATCGGCCCCAGCAGCTGCACGTCGGCACCGGCGGCCACCAGGCCGGCTTCCAGTGCCGCCTCGAACATGTAGCCGGAGATGCGGGTGTCCTTGCCGATCACCACGATCGGCCGGCGCCCGTCCTGGCCGCGCTGGGCGACCAGGACACGGCCCAGGGCGTTGCCCAGGCGCAGCACGAAGTCGGCCGAGATCACGCCCTGGCCGACCCGGCCACGGATGCCATCAGTACCAAAGTACTTGCGGCCTCCCATCAAGCCACCTCCGGCGCCGGCTGACGGCCCAGCATCGCCAGCAGGTCGGACAGGCGGTCGCGCAGCTCGCGGCGATCGCAGATCTGGTCGATGGCACCATGTTCGAGCAGGAACTCCGAGCGCTGGAAGCCTTCCGGCAGTTTCTCGCGCACCGTCTGCTCGATCACGCGCGGGCCGGCGAAGCCGATCAGCGCCTGCGGTTCGGCGATGTTGATGTCGCCCAGCATCGCAAAGGAGGCCGAGACACCACCGGTGGTCGGATGGGTCAGCACCGAGATGTACGGCAGCCCGGCTTCACGCAGCTTGCCCAGCGCGGCCGAGGTCTTGGCCATCTGCATCAGCGAGAACAGGCCTTCCTGCATGCGGGCGCCACCGCTCTGCGAGAAGCACACGTAGGGCGCACCGATCTCGACCGCGGTTTCTGCGGCCAGTGCGAAACGCTCGCCGACCACCGAGCCCATCGAGCCGCCCATGAAGGCGAAGTCGAAGGACGATGCCACCAGCGCACGGCCCTTGAGCAGGCCGCGCATGGCGATCAGCGCGTCGTACTCGCCGGTGTTCTTCTGCGCGATCTTGATGCGCTCGCTGTACTTCTTCTGGTCCTTGAACTTGAGCAGGTCGGTCGGCCCCAGGCGCGCACCGATCTCGGTGGTGCTGTCGGCGTCGAACAGGGCGGCCAGGCGCGCGCGCGCGCGGATCGCCATGTGATGGCCGCACTTCGGGCAGACTTCCAGGTTCTCTTCCAGTTCCGGACGGTACAACGCGCTGCCGCAGTTGCTGCACTTTTCCCACAGGCCCTCGGGGACACTGCGCTTCTTGCTGGGGGTGTTGTCGGTGCGGATGCCGGACGGCATCAACTTGCTGAGCCAACTCATGCGGGAGGACACTTCCGTTCAGGGCGGCCCGGGGGCCGCAAAGGCGGACAGTCTAGCTCCGCTTTCCCCGCCCGTGCACCCCCTTGTCAGCCGCGGGGCAGCGGGAAAAAACCATGCTGGGACGTACGTTTAGGTGCTGGACGGTGCCCGCCGCCGGCCGGCAGCCCTTGCGTGCAGACCTATGGGTAGTGCCGGCCGCTGGCCGGCAGCCCTTGCACGCGAGCCCTCGGGAGGATGCCGGCCAGCGGCCGGCACTACCGTTACGCGTCCAGCGCCTGCCGCAGCGGGGCGAGGAAGGCCCGGGCGCGCTGCACCGCGTCTTCCGCCGAGCCCGCTTCTGCCAGCGCTGCCACCAGCGCGCTTCCGACCACCACGCCATCGGCCTGGCGGGCCATGGCTGCGGCACTGGCGGCATCCTTGATACCGAAGCCCGCCACCACCGGCACCGACGCGCGCGCGCGCAACGCCTGCAGGCGGGTACTGGCGGCATCGCTGTCCAGGCGCTCGGACGCGCCGGTGACACCGGCAAAGCTGACGTAGTAGAGATAGCCACGGGCCAGCGCCAGCAGCTTGTCGGCTCGCGCCTCGCTGGTGGTCGGCGACGCCAGCAGGACCAGCGCAAGGCCGGCTGCGTCGAACGCCTGCTGGGCATCGCCCGCTTCTTCCGGCGGCAGGTCGACCAGCAGCACGCCGTCCACGCCGGCGTCAACGGCGGCCTTGGCGAAGGCCGCGTAGCCATGGATCTCCACCGGGTTGAGGTAGCCCATCAGCACCACGGGGGTCTGCGCATCGCGTTCGCGGAACTGCGCCACCGCCTGCAGGACGTAGCGGCTGCCGGCGCCGCGTGCCAGCGCGCGCTCGGAGCTGCGCTGGATGGTCGGGCCATCGGCCATCGGGTCGGAAAACGGCACGCCCAGTTCGATCACGTCGGCGCCGGCCTCGACCAGTGCGTGCATGACCGGCACGGTCGCCTCCAGCGAGGGATCACCGGCGGTGACGAAGGGAATCAGCGCCTTGCGCTGCTGTTCGCGCAGACGCAGGAAGCAGGCATCGAGTCGGGATACGGGCATGTCAGGCACATCCTTCAATCAGTTCAATCGCATCGCTGGTTCCCCAGTACATCCGGGTGACCTTCCCTTCAAACAGTTCCAGGCGGATGCCCAGGTCCGAACCCGGGTCCTGCCAGGTGAGGTACTCGCCCTGGTCACCGTCGTAGGCATGCGGGCTGGATACCGGCGGCTTCGGGAACTGCGCCATGGCCTGGGCACGGGTCATGCCGATGCGCAGGCCGAAGGGACCGGGCTGTTCAACCGGCAGCTCCGGGTCGTCGCCCGGCTTCAGATCAAATCGGACCACGCGGTCGTCGTCGGTCATCATCGACACGCCCGGCGGCAACCCCCTGCCGTCGTAGTACTCGCAGTCGCCTTCGAAGAACTCTTTCGCGCCCTGTGCCTTCCACGGCCCCAGTGACTCCAGGTCCCCCATGTGCTGACCAACCAGCACTTCGCCGGCATGGTCCAGTGCAACCGAGGCGACGGCGGGGGCGTTGTCGTCGTTGCTCTCTTCCCCAGACGGCGGATCGACGATCGGCGTACGCGCCATCGGGTCGAGGTCATCGTTGGCGGCCGGCTGCTGTGCGGGCTGCGCGGTGGCTTTGGCAGCCGGCGCAAGCACTGGCGGTTCCGGCGGCTGGCACGCGGCCAGGCCCAGCACCAGCAGAAGCACCCCGCTGTTCCGCAGCAGCGCGCTCACAGCACCAGCCCTTCGCGCGCGGCGATGGTGTGCACGTCCTTGTCGCCACGGCCGGACAGGTTGCACAGCACGATCTGGTCACGCGGACGCTCACGCGCCAGCTTGATCGCCTGTGCCAGTGCGTGGCTGGACTCCAGTGCTGGCAGGATGCCCTCGGTATGCGCCAGCAGGTGGAAGGCCTGCAGCGCTTCTTCATCAGTGATGCCCAGGTAGCGCGCACGGCCGGTATCGGCCAGGAAAGCATGCTCCGGGCCGACGCCCGGATAGTCCAGGCCGGCCGACACCGAGTGGGTCTCGATGATCTGGCCATCGTCGTCGCACAGCACATAGGTCCGGTTGCCATGCAGGACGCCCGGCCGACCGGCGGCGATCGATGCGGCGTGGCGGCCGGTGCCGATGCCGTCGCCGGCGGCTTCAGCGCCGACGATCTCGACCTGGCGATCGTTGAGGAAGGCGTGGAACAGGCCGATGGCGTTGCTGCCGCCGCCGACGCACGCGGTGATCGCATCGGGCAGGCGACCATACTCGGCCAGCATCTGCTCGCGCGCCTCGCGGCCAACGATGGCGTTGAAGTCACGGACCATGCGCGGATACGGATCCGGGCCGGCCACGGTGCCGATGATGTAGAAGGTGTCCTGCACGTTGGTCACCCAGTCGCGCATCGCTTCGTTGAGCGCGTCCTTCAGGGTGGCCGAGCCGGAGGTGACCGGCACCACCGTCGCGCCAAGCAGCTTCATGCGGTAGACGTTGATCTTCTGCCGCTCGATGTCGGTGGCGCCCATGTACACCACGCATTCCAGGCCCAGGCGGGCGGCAACGGTGGCACTGGCAACACCGTGCTGGCCGGCACCGGTCTCGGCGATGATGCGCTTCTTGCCCATCCGCGCGGCCAGCAGCGCCTGGCCGATGGTGTTGTTGATCTTGTGCGCGCCGGTGTGGTTCAGGTCTTCGCGCTTGAGCAGGATCTGCGCGCCGCCGACATGGTCGCTCAGGCGCTGGGCGTGGTAGATCGGGCTCGGCCGGCCCACGTAGTGGGCCAGATCGCGGTCGTAGGCAGCCTGGAATGCCGGGTCCTGGCGGGCCTGGTCATAGGCCTGGGCCAGTTCCTGCAGCGGACCCACCAGGGTTTCGGCAACGAAGCTGCCGCCGTAGCGGCCGAAATGGCCCTGGGCATCCGGGAAGGCGTGGTAGTCGGCAATGGGGGAGGCAGACATGGAAGCGACCGCTGGTTCGAGACAGGTGGATACTCTAGCGCACAGGTCTTGACCGGAAAATGGATATTATCTGGCGCATATCGTCAGGAAATCTCACATGAGCCGTTCCCTGCTTCCGCCGCTCAATGCGCTGCGTGCGTTCGAGGCCACCGCCCGTCTCGGCGGCGTCGGCCGCGCCGCACACGACCTGCATGTCACCCACGGTGCGGTCAGCCGGCAGCTGAAGCTGCTGGAAGACCATCTCGGCCTGGCGCTGTTCCAGCGTACCGGTCGCGGCCTGCGCCTGACCGCTGCGGGCACGCGGCTGCAGGCAGCGTGCAGCGAGGCCTTCGGCGGCATCGAAGACTGCGTGCGCGAACTGCGGCGGCCGGCGGCGGACCCGGCGCTGGTACTGGGCTGCAGCGGCAGCGTGCTGGCGCGCTGGATGATCCCGCGCCTGCCTGCGCTGCAGGCCGCCCTGCCCGGCGTGCGCCTGCAGTGGTCAGCGCTGGATGGCAGCTTCACCGAGGCGCAGGCGGCACTGGATGCGGTACTGCTGCTGGCACAGGGGCCGTGGCCCCGGGGCTGGCAGGTGCGTGAGCTGGCCCCGGAGCGGGTCGGCGTGGTGGTGGTCCCGTCACATCCGGCAGCGCAGCGCCTGCGGCAGGCACCGCCCTCGGCACTGCTGCAGGAGACGCTGCTGCACACCAGCTCACGCCCACAGGCATGGCCGGCGTGGGCGCAGGCGCATGCTCTGGACCCCGCGAAGCTGCAGCTGGGCACGGCCTTCGAGCATCTGTACTACCTGCTGGAGGCAGCGGTGGCCGGGCTGGGCCCGGCGATCGCACCCGAGCCACTGGTGGCCGAGGACCTGGCCGCCGGGCGACTGGTCGCGCCGTGGGGGTTTGCCGCCACTGGTGGTTTCTGGGTGCTGGCGCGACCGGACGGACCACCTGATGCGCGCGTGGATGCGCTCGCCGACTGGCTGGGCCAGCAACTCCGCTGACAACAAAAAGGGGACGGAGGGAATTAAGTCGCAAGTGGCACAAACGACTTGATTCCCTCCGTCCCCTTTTTTCAGCTGGCGGTCGGTGTGGCCAGGCGCTGCTGCAGGTCTTCGCGCAGGCGCGACAGCTCCGCTTCCGCCTGCTGCCGCTGCTGCATCCCTTCGCGATGGATGCTGCGCACTTCTTCCACCGTGGCGATCAGCTGGTCGTGCACATGGCGCAGCGTGGCCACGTCGATCACGCCACGCTGGTTGCTGCGCGCGGCATCCACCGAGGCCTGGCGCAGCAGGTCGGCATTGCGGCGCATCAGTTCGTTGGTGGCGTCATCGATGGCCGTGGACAGTTCGACCGCAGCCTTCTGTTCGCCCAGCGAGAGCTGGATGGCGAACTGGCGCTTCCACGACGGAATGGTGATGTCGCGGACGGTGTTGAACTTCTCGATCAGCTGCAGCGCGTTGGCCTGGATCAGGCGGATCATCGGCAGCGACTGATCGGCCGCATGCTGCATCAGCTGCAGGTCGGACACGCGCTTTTCGAGGAGGCGGATCGCGTTGTCGACTTCGCTCTGGCGGATGCGCTGCTGCGGATCCTCACTGCCCTGCCCGGCCAGCTGTTCGGCCTGCAGTTCGGCCAGCCGCTGCTTGCCGGCTGCCGCATACAGTCCAAGCGCACGACGTTCTTCGCGGACGATGTCGTGCATGCGGTCGAACTCGCCCACGCGCTTGCCCATCAACGCCTGCTGCACGCCGACGTCGGCCAGCAGCTGTTCGATCTGCGCGTTGGTGTCGCTGAACTTCTGCACCAGCTCGCCCTTGGAGGCGCGCATGCGGTCGATCAGGCCACCGATCACCGGCACCTTCGAACGCTGGGCGAAGCCGTCCAGCTTCAGGCTGCGCGCGATGCGCACCACCTCGCCCAGCTTCTCGCCACTGGCATCCAGGTCACGATTGCGGACCTGGTCCAGCAACTGGCTGGAGAACGCGGCGGTGCGCGTGGCCGCCTCGCGGCCGAACACCTGCAGGTTGCCCGGGCGCAGATCGTCCAGTTCCAGACGGATCTCGGCGATGCGCGGCAGATCCTCGCGGACCAGCCCAAGCGCCTGCAGTGCACCTTCGTCGAGCGCAGTGGCGGTGGTCGTGCCGGGTACGAGGGCACCGGGGGTCTGGCTGTCCTGGGTCATCGGGCAGTCTCCTTGCAGTTGGGTAAGCGGCAGCGGCGGCCGGCTCAAGGCAGTCTAGCCTGAGCCGCGGCCACCTCGTCATCGATCTGTGCGTGCAACGTGGCAGCCTTGCCGGCCAACGCAGCGCCCGCAGCGGCCTGGCCCGCCAGTGCAGCCTGCCGCCAGGCTGGCAGCAGCACGTCATGGATGCGCGCGAAGCGTTGCAGCAGCATGTTGTCCTGGTCCTGCAGCAGCTGCCATTGGCCGGCTTCCAGGCGGCGCAGCGAGGCCAGCCGGCGAAGATGGTCCAGCCGGTGCGACAGCGCGGCCTGACCGGCGATATCCAGCGTCGTCAGCCGCGACGCAGCCAGTTCGGCCCAGCCGTCCAGCGCCGCGGCCGCCGCGGAATGCTCAACGATGGCCATGGCCCGCAGATGCATGTGCTGCTGCAGGTGCTGGGCCTGCTCACGCGCCTGCAGGGCCAGTACGCCCAGCTGCGACTGCAGCGCGTGCCCTTCTGCTTCGCGAGCGACATCGCGCCCCAGCAGCCGTCCCCACCAGCCTTCCTGCTGCCGGATCTGCGCCGGGTTGCCGGCCTGCAGGGCCAGCGCGATGCGCGCAAGCGCAGCCACCAGGCGCTCGCCCGCACCCGGTGGCAACGGCGTTTCGCGCCGCGCCAGCGCCTGCAGCAACGGCGCACCATAGTCGGCCAGCGCAGCGACATCGACCGTATCCGGCAGCATCGGTGGCGGCAGTGGCACGCGCGTGGTCACGGCAGCGGCGGCGGCTTCGGCGTGGATGCCGGCATGCCATCGCCGTCTTCCGGTGGCAATGACTCGCCGTAGAAGTGGCGCATCAGCGCCTCATCCAGCGCCCGCTCCTCCGGCGTCGCGGCGCGGCGCACGCGCGCGCGCTGCGCCACCACAGCGCTCGGCGTGCCCCGCTCGACCTGCTGTCGCGCCCAGCCGGCGAACGCGGCCAGGGTCTGCGACACCTGCACCTGCTGCGCCTGCGATGCCGCCAGCAGCTCCACCAGCGGCGCCAGGCCCGCCTGCAGGTCTTCGGCCAAGGCCATGGCCGGCACGCCGGGGGCTGCCGCGACCGGCGCCGGCGCAGCGGCCGGACGCGCCTCTGAAAGGCGATGCAGGGCCTCCAGCAGCGCCGGCCACGGCGCCGGGTCCGCAACGGCGATCGCTTCCGGCGCGGGCGGTGGCAGCTGCAGCGCGGTGGCGATATCGGCCAGCTGCGCCACCACGCGCCCGCCGACATCGCTGTCGTCGGCCCCCATGGCCTTGTTGCGCAGGAAGTCGCGCTTGATCTGTGCCCAGCGCTGCGCCTGCGTGTCATCCAGTACGCCGCGCAGTTCGGCCAGCTTCAACAGGTTCTCTTCGGCACCGGTGGTCAGCAGCTGCGCCTCGCCCAGGTAGTGGTCGGAGATCAACTGCTGCAGTTCGTCCTCGTTCATCACCGGGGAGATCTTCTCGGCCAGCTTGTTCATGTTGCGGTAGCTGCCCTGCAGGCGGAACGGCGGCTCGGTGCGGTAACGGTCGTCCTGTGCGGCACTGGCGATGTACTGCTGGTTGACCCGGTAGACCACGTCGCGCACACGCAGCATGCGCTGCAGGGTGGCGGTGATCTCGTTGATCTCCGCGCTGCTGTAGGCGTGGCTGAGGCCGTTGGTCGAGACCTCCTTGCCCATCGCGCGGTCCACCAGCACATACAGGTCGGCCATGTCGCGCGTGGCCAGCGGCGCCAGCACCGGATTGGAGGTCAGGCTGTTCTCGATGTAGCTGAGGGTGAAGGCGGCCTCCATGCCACCCAGCACGTCACCGAGGTTGTAGATGTCGGCACGGTTGGCCAGCATGTCCGGAATCTTGAACACCTCGCCGGACTCGGTGTACGGGTTGCCGGCCATCACCACGCAGAACTTCTTGCCGCGCATGTCGTAGGTGCGTGTGCGACCGCGCCACACGCCCTCGATACGGCGGGTGCCATCGCACAGCGAGATGAACTTCTGCAGGAACTCGGGATGGGTGTGCTGGATGTCGTCCACATACAGCATGGTGTTGTTGCCCATTTCCAGCGCCAGGTTGAGCTTCTCCAGCTCCTGCCGCGAGGTCGCGTCCGGTGCCTGGGCCGGGTCCAGCGAGCGCACCTCGTGGCCCAGCGCCGGGCCGTTGATCTTCATGAAGACCAGGCCCAGCCGGTGCGCCACGTATTCCATCAGCGTGGTCTTGCCATAGCCCGGGGGCGAAATCATCATCAGCAGGCCCATCAGATCGCTGCGCTTGTTCTCGCCGACCGTGCCCATCTGCTTGGCCAGGTTGTCACCGATCACGCCCAGGTAGACATCGTTGATCAACTTGTTGCGTACGAACGAGGACAGCGGCCGCGCCTTGAACTCGGAAAGCCGCAGGGTCTCGCGCTCGCGACCGATGATGCCCTGGCGCAGCGCCTGGTAGGCATGGAACGCTGGCACGAAATGACGCAGGTGCTGCTGCAGGCGCGCGAGGAAATCATCCAGCGATACCACCAGCGTGCCATTGCTGATGCGTGCGTGTTCACCCAGCAGGCCATTGACCTCCGCCTGCAGTGCGGCATCGCTGGTACGGGTGCGCAACTGGCGCTGCACCAGCAGCAACGCGGCGGCTTCGTCGACATAGCCGGCATGTTGGGCATGCGCCGGCATCCGCGCCACTGCGCGCAGCCACTGCCCAGCCAATGACCAACGCGTAGCCAGCGGATCCTGGCCGCGCTGCAGGGCACGCTCGACCGCCTCACGCTGCCCCGCCTGCTCCAGCTGCTGGGCCAATGCCTCCAGCAGCGCCACCGCGTGGCGGCTGCTGCTGAACACCGGATCGCCCGCCGCCAGTTCTTCGCCCAGATAGGCGGATGCAGCCTCCGCGGCATCGGCATCGAACGGCAACGCGTGGGACTGCGCATACGCCAGCAGCGCCTCGGCCATTTCTGTGCGCAACGCCAGACGCCCTTCGTCGGACCCCAGCAGGCGTGCCAGCGCCTCGGCGCCCACCTGCCGCGCCGGCCATTGCGCCACCGCTTCGCGCCGCTGCTCGGCGGCCCAGAACAGCAACGCCAGCGCACGCACCCGCGGTGCATGGCGCAGGCTGCCGGCCGCCTGCTGCAAGGGCAGTAGCGCACGCAGGATCAGTGCCGCATCGTGGTCATGGATGCCGCGCTCGTAGCCTTCGCGATAGCGTGGTGCGGCGAACGCACGCACACGCTGATCCAGCGCTTCCGGGTTGGCGACGTCGTGCTGCAGCGCAGCCAGATCGAGGCCATCGCGCCCCTCCTGCGCGGCCAGCAGCAGGCTGCCGGCCAGATACTCGCCGCGATACAGCGTGGGCGATTCCGAGTCGAGGGTGACCGGCCAGAACGGCTTGAGTGCGTCCAGCTCCGGATCGTGCAGGGTCTCCAGGAAGTCGGTGCCGGTCAGATGGATGGCCAACGTGTCGCCACGCGGCAACAGGGTCAGGTCCAGTGCCTGCGTATTGACGCTGAAGCGATGGCGCGGGCCCAGCCGCACCACGTTGCCGCCGGCTTCGTACAGGTCACTGCGGTCGCGCAGCTGGCGCACCGCCTGGTCACGCACGCCTTTCAGCCGCGCCTCGATGTCGTCGGCCTTGACGTTGTCGTGCAGCGCGCGCAGGCGCTCGGCCAGCTCACGCAGCTTGAGGATCAGCGGATCACCGGCAAAGAACGCGTTGAGCTCATCGGCGGTGGCGAAGCGCTCGGTGCGCCTGGCCAGGCCGTCGAGGATCCGATTGGCCGCATCCAGTACCGAACGCGCCTTGCGCTGGCGGTCATCCAGCAACGCCTGCTTGCGCGTTTCGAAGGCCTCGACCAGCTCTTCGCGCTTGCTCAGGATGTCGCCGAGGAACTGCTCGTGTTCGCCGAACTGGCTCTCCAGTTCCTCCAGCTGCACCAGCAGGCGTGACAACTGCTCGTCGGCACGTTCGGGGTCGGTGGACAGCGCCAGCGCGCTGGTGATCGACTGCGAGAACAGCGCGAACTGGGCGGCGAACTGCGCCACGGCCTCGGCCGAACCGAGTGACCTGCGGCGCTGGTCAGCACGCGCGCGCGCCTGGTTGAGGCGACCGTACAGCACCGAGATCGACTCGACCACGCGGGTGCGGGCAGTGGCATCGTCCACCTTCAGGCCGGCCATCAGCTCGGACAGCATGTCCAGGTCGGACGCCATGCCACGCAGGCCTTCCAACTGCTCGTCCAGCTGGCGCGCCGTCTGGGCCTGCTGCGCGGCGTCATCCAGCGCCTGCAGGCGCGTGGCCAGCGGCGCCAGCGCTTCCTCGCCCGCGAGGAAGTCTCCGGTGGCGGCGCCAACACGGTCCTGTGCCTCCACCAGTTCGACGGTCATCGCCTCGATGCGCGCGGTGTCGATGTAGCGCAGCTCGCGGAGGGTCAGCAGCCGCCCGCGCAATGCGGTGATCGCGTTGAGGGCCTCGACGAAGGCCTGCACCTCGCTCCAGTTCTGCGGTTGCAGCCGGCCCAGCAGCGCCTTGTGCGCGGCCTCGGCCTCCAGCATCGCCTGCGCCGATTGCTGACGGATCGACTGCACCTTCTCGTACTCGTCCAGCACCGATTCGCCGGTCGCGCTGATCTGCCGCAGCAGCGCCTCGGCGCCATCGCAGGCCGCGTCACCCAGCCAGTGGTGCGCATCGAACAGACGCCGCGTATCGGCCACCAGGCGCTGGTAGCGCTGTACCGACACGTCCTGGCCATCGATCTCGCGCGCCAGGTTGAACAGGTTGGAAATGCCGCGCACCAGCTCGGCGTTGCCGATGCGGCCCATGAACGTGTTGCCGGGCGGCCGGTTGGCGGCGAACTCGTCACTGCTGAACGGCGTCTGCCAGACCTGCATCGGATGGATGCGGGTCGGTTCGCTGCCCTCGGCATGGAACAGCACCATGCGCCCGTCCTGCATCAAGGCGTAGCCATGGCCGAACACCGGGTTCTGCAGCACGCGCTGGATGGTGTTGTAGACGAACAGCGCCGAGCGCCCGCCTTCGCGCTCGTAGAAGATGTACAGCACGTCCTCGCCGTTTGGCGAACGGATGCTGCGCTTGAACTGCATGCCGGCCATCGAGGCATCAAACGCCTTGTGCTCGCCGCCCTGCAGGTAATAGCCACCCGGGAAGATCACGCCATGGTCTTCGGGTAGCTGCACGCAGGCCTGCACGATCGCATCATTGCGCACGATGCCGCCGGTCAGCGTGTTGTAGATCAGGCCGCGCCATTCGGTCTCGCGGTACGGCAGCACCTTCAGCAATACCAGCGAGCCGACCCGGGCGAACTCGAAATGGGCGTCGTCCAGCGACTGCGTGCTGTCCTCCACGGGTTCGCTGTAGATGCCCTGTCCGGTTTCGGTGTTGTTTTCGACCTTTATGGTGAGGTCGCCGCCGGTGGTCTCCACGAACAGGGTGTCGAGGATGTTCAGGTGCGAATGGCGGCCGTTGACCGCCAGGTCGCGGGTCGCCCGGGTCCATTCGAAGTCGAACGGTGGCGGCAGTGCGATATCGCGCTCACCGCGCGCATCCAGGTAGGTCAGCTCGCCCTCGCGCGACAGCGCCCAGCGGAACACGCGCACGTCGCTGCTGCGCTCGCCGATCTGGAACGAGGCCAGCAGCTTGTCGCCAACCACGATCAGCTGCAGCAGGCGCGCGTGCTTGTAGTAGGCATACAGCTCGTTGAAATCGTGCACGAAGCCGGGCTGGTCGAGAAAGCTGCCCTTCAGCTCCAAGGCAGCGACGTCGTAGCCATCGCTGCCCTGCACCAGCCGGTACAGGCCGAACACATCCTCGATGCGGGTCTGGGTCTTCAACCCGATGAACACGTTGTAGCCGAACAGCAGGCGGTCCGGGCCCACCTGCACGATGTCACGGCCGACGCAGTTGTTGTCGCTGCGGATGCGGAAGCGCCCGACCACCTCCAGGCGGCTGTCGCCGAACTCGGCCAGGCGCTGGCGGTTGAGTGTTTCGGCCAGGCCCTGCAGGCGCTGGCCCTGCTCGGCCAGGCGGCGGCGCAGGACTTCGTAGGCGCCGCCCTGGGCGACAGCCTGGTCGACGGTGCTGCCGCCGGCCTCCGGCGCAGTGGATTCGGCGGACGGATGGGTTTCAGACATCAGCAGGTTTCCGGCTCACGGGCGGACGGCCGCGGTTGCGGCCGGCGCGGGCGGGCGATGGCGGCGGCCATCGCCCGATGCATCAACGGGCGCTGTCGACCACGGTAGCCGACACGGTCGGTACCGCTTCAGCATCCTCGGCGATCTGGCGCGGCGCCGGTTCGGCCACGGCCACGCCCAGGTAGCGCTGCATCAGCTCCTGCACGATCGGGCTCTTGCCGGCGAAGCCTTCGATCGACTTGCCCAGCGACACCGCCTTGACCAGGTTCTCGAACATGCCGCCGTCGCCGCCGACCAGGTCGATATCGGCGTTGCGCAACGCGCTGGCGATGACATTGGCGTTCTCGCGCGAGACTTCCTTGCCGGCTTCGATCGAGGCCAGCGCCTGCTTCAGGCTGTTGTCCAGCATCATGCGGAACTCTTCATGGCCACGTGCCTGGTCACTCAGCGAGGCGATGGCTTCGAACTTGCGCACCAGGCCCTCGGCCTCGGCCAGCAGCTTCTTCTGCACCACGCCGGCTTCGGCATTGCCCAGCGACTCGGTGGCGGTGGCACGGGCCAGGCCCATCTTTTCCTCACCCTGCGCCTGCGCCTGCAGGGTCTCGGCCAGAACGCGGGCTTCGTTGCTGCCCTGCTTCAGGCTGGCTTCGGCCTTGGCTTCGATCACGCGCGCTTCGGCAATGCCGACCTTCTCGATGGCCAGCGCCGAAGCTTCACGCACCTGCGCTTCGGCCAGGCCCGGCGCTGCCTGTTCGGCACGCAGAGCATCGGCCAACAGGCGCTTGGCTTCGGCCTGCTTGCCGGCCGCTTCATGCTCGGCCTGGGCCAGCGTGGTCAGTTCCACCGCGCGATGCTTTGAAGCGGTCTCGCGCGCCTGCGCTTCCTTGACTTCGCGCACCAGCGCTTCCTGCGCCTTGGCCTCGGCTTCCAGGATCAGCACCTGCTTCTGGCGGTCGGCCTCGGAGACTTCGCGCACTTCCTTGATGCGCTCCTCTTCCTGCGCCACGGTCTTGTCGATGGAGATGCGTTCACGGGTGATGTTGGCCACGTCCATCTTGCCCTGCTCGACCACCTTGTCACGCTCCACGCCCTGCAGCTGCACTTCACGATCGGTGGTGACCTGCTCCAGCTGGCGTGCGCGCTCCACGCGCTCGGCCTCGATGGCCACGGCACGCTGGCGGTTCTGCTCGGCCACTTCCACTTCGCGCAGGCGGTTCTGGTCGCGGATCTCGATCAGCTGCTGCGCTTCGATGCGGGCGTTCTCGGACAACTGGCGCTGCTCCTCCTGCACCTTGGCGGTCTCGGCCTCCTCGCGTGCGCGGATGGTCTCGATCTCACGCTTCTGCCGCGCTTCGGCTTCGGCCTGCTGGCGTTCCAGGGCCAGCAGCGCTTCGCGCGCTTCCACGTTCTTCTTGGTGATGGCGAGCTTCTCGTTCTGCTCCAGCTCGTTGGTCACCACGTTCTGCGCGGCGGTCAATTCGGTGATCTTGCGGATGCCCTGCGCATCGAGAATGTTGAACTGGTCCAGCAGCGATTTCGGGGTCTGCTCCAGGTAGTCGATCGCCACGTCCTCAAGGACATAGCCGTTCAGATCATTGCCGATCACCGCGATGATCTCGTCGCGGAACTCCTGGCGCTTCTCGAACAGTTCGGTGAAGTCGAACTTCTTGCCGACCGTCTTCAGCGCTTCGGAGAACTTGGCGTTGAACAGCTCGTCGACGGCATGCTTGTCCGATGCACGGTCGGCACCGATGGCCTTGGCCACCCGCAGCACGTCGGCCTGGGTCTCGTTGACCCGCAGGTAGAACGCCACGGCGATATCGGCACGCATGTTGTCGCGGCAGATCAGGCCTTCCTTGCCGCGGCGGTCGATCTGCAGCGTGATCAGGCTGATCCGCATCAGCTCGGCGCGGTACAGCACCGGGATGATCAGCGCACCGGTGAAGTGCACCTTGGGCGTGGAGCTCATGTCGTTGACGATCAGGGCCACGCCCTGGTCGACCTTGCGGTAGAAGGCCTTGAACAGGCCGGCCAGGCCGAGCAGTGCGACCAGCAGCACGGCTACGCCGATCAGGAAGGGGGCCATGGTTGCCAACGTCATCAGTGATTCTCCTTGTTGCCCGGAAGCAGGTTGTCCTGGAAGTCGAGGGCGACCGCGTCGGCGCGGACCACCCGGTAATGGTGTTGATCAGCCACGTGTTCGACCAGCACGATGCGCTCGCCACGCTGCAGTTCGATCTCGCTGCGCACCTGCAGCACCAGTCCGGCGCCGCCATCGTCGAAGGTGGCGTGACCGCTGCGGGCATCCACCTTCGGCGAGGCAACCACGCCGGTACGCCCCAGCAGCGAGGCCTGCGCCACCGGGCGCAGGCGCAGCAGGAACCTGCGGACGGGGCGCAGCAGCAGCGCGGTGAACGGCACCGCCGGCAACGGCGCCAGAAGGGCCACGACCGCACCGATGGCCCAGCGCAGCAGGTCCGGCAGCGGCAACAGCACGAACAGATGGACGAAATAGGTGACGATCCAGGCGAAGAAACCCAGCAGCGTCACCACAAGCATGAGGGGAACCCCACCCAGGCCCCAGCGCGCCAGCAGCGCGGACAGTCCCTGCAGCTCATGTGGGTCGCCATGCAGTGCCCCATCGGCGCCGGCATCGCCAAACCCGTCGTCGACCAGGCCGAAGGCCGCCAGTGCCCAATACAGCACCGCCACCGCCAGCACGATGCTGTACGGCAGGGTCGGGAAACCGAACACGACGGTGAGGAACTCCTGCATCGCTTGCCTTCCTGGGCTGTGGGCGGCGGCCGCCCGTTCGGGACGCGCCATGCACGTCCCGTCGATCCCCGCGCCGACCCTCATGGCAGGCGCGCTTGGGTCCATCCTATGTGAAGAATGCGTGCAGGCTCAAATCCAGGTCCAAATCACGGCAAATAGTGACGCCAATCACTCAAGAACCGTGCAATCGGCGCGGCGCACTTCCTCGACGAAGGTGCGCATCTTATCGCCGTCCTTGATGCCCGGCTCCAGTTCGATGCCACTGGAGACATCCACGCCCCACGGCAGGGTACCCAGCACCGCGTCGTAGACGTTTTCCGGGTTCAGGCCACCGGCCAGCAGGAACGGGCGATGCAGGCCGGTCGGAATGCGGCCCCAATCGAAGGCCACGCCGGTGCCGCCACCGCCGCCCGGCGCGTGGCTGTCGAACAGGAAGCCGGCGGCGCTGGGATAGCGCAGCTGCAGGGTGCGGGCGTTGATCTCTTCACGGCCGCCCATGGCGATCGCCTTCAGGTACGGCATGTTGAAGCTGCGGCAGAAGCTCTCGTCTTCCTCGCCGTGGAACTGCAGCAGGGTCGGTCGTACCGTGCGCAGCACCTCGCGCACTTCTTCCTTGCTGTTGTTGCGGAACAGCGCCACCACGTCGACCATGGGCGCGATCGCCTGGCGCATCGCGCGTGCCTCGGCCGGAGCGACCCGGCGGCTGCTTTCACGGGCGAAGATGAAACCCACCGCGTCCACGCCCAGCTCACCGGCCAGGCGGACGTCGCCGGCCCGGGTCATGCCACAGAACTTGATGCGTGTGCGGTAGTAGGAACGGCTCATAGCGTGACCTCGGCGGGCAGGTGCCAGTTGTCGGGGTACAGGGGCCCAAGGAACACCAGGCCCTGCGGCGGTGCGGTGGGACCGGCTACGGTGCGATCGCGCCCGGCCAGCAGTTCGGCGATCCATTCCACCGGCTTCTCGCCACTGCCCACCAGGATCAGCGATCCGACGATATTGCGGACCATGTGATGAAGGAATGCATTGCCCTGCACGGCGACCTCGATCACCTCGCCCTGGCGGCTGACCTGCAGTGACTGCAGCTCACGCCGGGCGTGCAGCGCCTGGCACTGCACCGAACGGAACGCGCTGAAGTCGTTCTCACCGAGCAGGGCCTGGCCGGCGGCGTGCATCAGGGTCTCGTCCAGCGCGCGGCGCTCCCAGCTCAAGGTCTGCCGGTCCAGCGCGGGCCGCACTTCGCGGTTGAGCAGGCGGTAGCGGTAGCGGCGTGCGCGCGCGGAGAAACGCGCGTGGAAATCCTCGGCCACCGGCACGCACCAGCGCACTGCGATCGAGCGCGGCAGGCGGGTGGTAGTGCCCAGCATCCACGCGCGCGGATCGCGCAGCACGTCGGTATCGAAATGCACGACCTGGCACTGGCCGTGCACGCCGGCATCGGTGCGGCCAGCACAGACCACCTGCAGCGGCGCATCGGCCACCGACGACAGGGCCTGCTCAAGGCTGGCCTGCACGCTCGGGCCACCCTCGCCCAGGTTCTGCCAGCCCCTGAAATCGCTGCCGTCGTACTCGACGCCAAGCGCGTAACGCATGTGCTACCTCAGATGTTGCGGGAGGGGCGGCGCTCAGGCCGGATCGCGTTCGGACCACACCGCCAGTTCGTTGCCACCAGGCTCGACGAACTGGAAACGGCTGCCGCCGGGGAAGGAAAACACCGGCCTCACGATCTCACCGCCAGCGTCAAGCACCGCTGCTTCGATCGGTGCCAGCTGGTCAGCGTACAGCACCAGCAGCGGGGCACCGGCATCGCTGGCACGCAGCGGCTGGCCGCGGAAGAAGCCGCCCTGCAGGCGGCCGTCGTCGAACGCGGTGTAGTCGCTGCCATAGTCTACGAACGACCAGCCGAACGCCTTCTCGAAGAAGGCGCGGCTGGCTGCAGGATCCGTGGAAGCGAATTCAACGTAGTCGATGCGGCGCTCGCGGCTCATGGCACGGTCCTTGTCGGCAGGGTCGATCACGGCAGGCGGGCCAGCAGTTCGCGGGCCTGGGCCTGGCAGTGCAGGTCGCCGCCCTCGGCCACTTCCTGCAGCAACGTACGCGCGGTCTGGGCATCGCCCAGGTCGAGGTAGGCGATGGCCAGCTCAAGGCGTTCCTGCCCGGCGCGCGGCGCCCAGCCGGCATCGCTGGCCGGCGGCGCAGTACCGTCTTCATGCGCCGCCGCGGCCAGCGCGTCATGCGGCGCTGCGCCCGAAGCCTCGCCGTCATGGTGCTCGGCCGGCAGGTCGAACACGCCGCGGAACTGCGGCTGCTGTTCGGCGTGCAGCGCGTAGTCCGGCACTGCCACCTCGCCAGGGGCCGCCTGCGCGAGCGGCTCATCCTGCGCGGCGGCGGCCGGCGCGGAATCCTCCTGCGTGGCCACCGGCTCGTCCCAGCGCGGCAGGTCGGTCACTGCCTCGGGCAGCTCCATCACTTCGTCATCGCGCAGCGTCTGCGCCTGCCAGTCAGCCTGGGCGGCGACGTCGGCGACCGGTTCGGCAGCCACGTCATCCTGCCCCCCGGTTTCGCTCGCCCAGGCCGGCATCGCCGGCTCCTGGCGGCCCGCTTCGGGCACCGCCGACGACCACGAGGACTGCTCGGCCAGCGTATCCAGCGCCGCGCCCGCCGGTACCGCAGCGGTCAGGCCGGCGGCATCGTCTTCGTCGCGCAGCGGCGGCAGCGGCGATGGCTTGCGACGACGCAGCAGCCAGGCTGCACCGGCCGCCAGCAGCAGCACCGGCAGCCCCAGCCAGTACCACGGCGTTGCCGCATCGCGGGTATCCGGTGCCTGCGCCAGTCGCTGCTGCGCGGCGGCCAGGTCGTTGTCCTTCATCGCGATCAGCGACTGCTGCTGTTCCTTGAGTTTTTCCAGGTCGGCGACGCGCTGCTTCAGCTCGCCAATCTCGGCATCGCGGGTCGCGATGTCCTCGCGTGCCTGGCGCAGTTGTTCGTTGCCCAGCATGTCACCCTCGCTGCCGGCTCCAGTGCCGGTGGTTGTGCCCGCGCGCGCGGCGTCGGAAGCCAGCGCCGGAGCGATTTCAAGTCGTGCCCCATTGGCCGCGGCCGGGGAAGAAGCGTTCGTGGTTGCCGCCGCGGCCATCGGGGCGACGGTACCCGCCGGTTGCGGCACGGTGCGCGCCTGCCGCCACTGCGCTGCATGCTCGCGCACCAGCGCTGCGGCCTCGGCGGCATCGACCGCCGCCAGTGCATCGCTGCCGGGCATGCGCAGTACGGCGCCTTGCTTGAGCAGGTTGACGTTGCCGCGGATGAAGGCCTCCGGGTTGGCCCGCAGCAGGGCGATCATCGCGCGGTCGCGGCTGACCTGGTTGCCGCGGGCCACCGCGCTGGCGATCTGCGACAGGGTCTGCCCACGCTGGACGATGACGCTGCCATCGGCTGCCTGCGCGGCAGCGGGTGCAGCCCCTGCACGCGGGCGAGCCGATGCAGGTGCCGGCGCTGCCGCAGTGGACGGCGCAGGTGCGCTTGCGCTCTCCGCAGCGGCCGGTGCCGGTGCAACGTCACGGACGATGGTGTTGGAGAGGGTACCGGCCGGCGCGACGATTTCCGGTTCGGCCACCGCCAGTGCGCTCGAGGGCGCATCAACCAGTGCCGAGTATTCGCGCACCAGGCGGCCCTGGCCCCAGTCGGCCTCGATCAGGAAGCTCAGCGACGGGGTTTCGACCGGCGTCTGCGAGGTCACCCGCACCACCGCCCTGCCCTGCGCATTGCGGGTCAGTTCGAACTGCAGCTCGCTGACCAGCCCGGCCGGCCGCTGCAGGCCGACGCGTTCGAAGGTGACCGCAGAGGCCAGCGCGACGCGCAGGTTCTCCAGTTCGGATGGATCGGCCGAGACTACCGGGATTTCGGCCAGCAGGGGCTGGCCCGGCTTGGACAGGACACGGATGTCACCCAAGCCCAGGGCAAGCGCCGAACTGCTGGCCAGGGCCAGCAGCGCGGTGGAAAGATAGAGGAGCGGGCGCTTCGCGCCCCTGGCCCGTTTATTCATGGGCGACACTATAAAGCGTGCGGACCGGGGTCCGCACCCACCGAGGGGACCTTCGGTAGCGCCGGCCGCTGGCCAGCAGACACGCACGCCCACACATCACGGCAATGCCGGCCAGCGGCCGGCACTACCGGTGAGGCAACCGCTGTGATCAGCGCTGCTCGGCGGCGACCAGCTCGGCCAGCTGCACGGCGTTCAGGGCAGCGCCCTTGCGCACGTTGTCCGACACGATCCACAGGTTCAGGCCACGCGGGTGCGACAGGTCCTCGCGGATGCGGCCGACGTACACCGCGTCGGTGCCCGAGGCGTGGGTGACCGGGGTTGGGTAACCACCGGCCTCGTGACGATCCACCACTTCGATGCCCGGCGACTGCTCCAGCAGCGCGCGCGCTTCAGCGACGGTGACCTTGTCGCGGGTCTCGATCGCCACCGACTCGGAGTGGCCGTAGAACACCGGCACGCGCACCGCGGTCGGGTTCACCAGGATGCTGTCGTCGCCGAGGATCTTGCGGGTCTCCCAGATCAGCTTCATCTCTTCCTTGGTGAAGCCATTGTCCTGGAAGTCATCGATGTGCGGGATCAGGTTGAAGGCGATCTGCACCGGGAAGCGCTGCGGATCGATCTCCTGGAAGCTGAGCAGCTGGCCGGTCTGCTTGCCCAGTTCCTCCATCGCCGAGCGGCCACCGCCGGACACCGACTGGTAGGTGGACACATTGATGCGCTCGATACCGTACTTGCGGTGCAGCGGCGCCAGCGCCACCAGCATCTGCATGGTCGAGCAGTTCGGGTTGGCGATGATGCCGCGCGGACGGTTGGCGACCTGTTCCGGGTTGACCTCGGACACCACCAGCGGCACGTCATCGTCGTAACGGAAGGCCGAGGAGTTGTCGATCACCACCGCACCGGCGGCGGCGAACTTCGGTGCGTATTCCTTGGACACGCTGCCGCCAGCCGAGAACAGCGCGATCTCGACACCGGTCGGATCGAAGGTGGCCAGGTCCTGCACCTTGACCTTCTGGCCGTTGAACTCAATCTCGCCACCGGCCGAACGCTCGGAGGCGAGGACGCTCAGGGTGCCGACCGGGAAATCACGCTCGGCCAGGATCGACAACATGGTCTCGCCAACGGCGCCGGTGGCACCGACGACGGCGACGTGGAAACTGCGCTGTGCATTGCTCATGGGGAACTCTCACGAAAACGGGAATGGGGGAAAACACGCACGACAGCTGGGTTCGGGGAACCTCCTCAAGCGGGGCGCGCGGAGGTTCCCTATCGTTTCCCGGTTTTTTTGCCCAGCATCACGCGCGCGGCCATCGCCGCGTCAGCGTTGATCGCGCTCGGCATGCGCGACGGGCCACCATCCAGGCCGAGCCCGGCAGCCAGATTATCCACGGCCAGCTGTACCATCGCCGTGCGCGTGGCCAGCGAGGCGCTGCCGATATGCGGCGTGAGCACCACGTTGCGCAGCGCCAGCAACTCCGGGCGCACCTTCGGCTCGCCCTCGTACACATCCAGGCCAGCGGCCGCCAGGTGGCCGTTGGCCAGTGCGTCGGCCAGCGCCAGTTCGTCGACGATGCCGCCGCGGGCGATGTTCACCAGGGTTGCCGTCGGCTTCATCTTCGCCAGCGCAGCTGCGTCGATGATGTGATGCGAGGCCGGCGTGTAGGGCAGCACCGTTACCAGATGGTCGGACTGTGCCAGCAGTGTATCCAGGTCCACGTAGGTCGCGCGAAGCGACGCCTCGGTGTCGGCCGGCAACCGTGAACGGTTGTGGTACAGCACCTTCATGCCGAAACCGTGCGCGCCGCGGCGGGCGATGCCCTGGCCGATGCGGCCCATGCCAAGGATGCCCAGCGTGCTGCCATGGACATCCGCGCCCAGCATGGTCTGGAACGACCACTGCTGCCACTGCCCTTCACGCAGCCAGCGCTCGGACTCGGTGATCCGGCGCGCGGTTGCCATCAGCAGCGCGAAACCGAGATCGGCGGTGGTTTCGGTCAACACGTCCGGCGTGTTGCTGGCCAGGATGCCGGCCGCGCTGAGCGCGTCGACATCCAGGTTGTTGTAGCCGACGCCGACATTGGCGATCACCTGCAGCTGCTTGGCATCGGCCACCTGCGCCGCACCGATGCGCTCGTTGAGGGTGATGATCGCGCCGTCGGCGCTGGCCAGCTGTGCGGCGATCTGGTCCGGCGACCAGGCGGTGACGGTGTCGGTGCTGCGCAGCTGCACGCGATCGCGCAGCGGCGCGATGGCCGCCTCGATCAGCGGCTGGCTCACCCACACGGTCGGCCGCGTGTCAGCCATCGATCTGCCCGGGAATGCGCGGGGTGATCGTGCCGACATCGCCGCACTGCGCGCGATGACGCAGCGCCTGATCCATCAGCACCAGCGCCACCATCGCTTCGGCGATGGGCGTGGCGCGGATGCCGACGCAGGGATCGTGGCGGCCGGTGGTGACCACCTCGACCACGTTGCCGTCCGTATCCAGTGACGGGCCCGGCAGACGCAGGCTGGACGTCGGCTTCAGGGCGATCGACGCAACGACCGGCTGGCCGGTGGAGATGCCACCGAGGATGCCGCCGGCATGGTTGCTGGCGAAGCCTTGCGGGGTCAGCAGGTCGCGGTGTTCAGTGCCCTTCTGCGCGGCGCTGGCGAATCCGTCGCCGATCTCCACGCCCTTCACCGCATTGATGCTCATCAGCGCAGCGGCCAGTTCGCCATCAAGCTTGCCGTAGATCGGCTCACCCCAGCCCGGCGGCACGTTGTCGGCGACCACGTCCACGCGCGCACCGACCGAATCACCGGACTTGCGCAGCGCATCCATGTACGCCTCGAGTTCCGGTACCTGTGCGGCGTGCGGCCAGAAGAACGGATTGTCTTCCACCGCCGACCAGTCGAAACCGGCCGGGGTGATGTCGCCCAGCTGCGACAGGTAGCCACGCACGGTCACGCCGAAACGCTCGGCCAGCCACTTCTTGGCGACCACGCCAGCGGCCACGCGCATGGTGGTCTCGCGTGCAGAGGAACGGCCACCGCCACGCGGATCGCGGATGCCGTACTTGTGCCAGTAACTGTAGTCGGCATGGCCCGGGCGGAACTGCTGGCCGATGTTGGCGTAATCCTTGCTGCGCTGGTCGGTGTTGCGGATCAGCAGCGCGATCGGGGTGCCGGTGGTCAGGTCCTCGTATACGCCGGACAGGATCTCGACCTCGTCGGCCTCGCGCCGCGCGGAAGTGTGCCGGCTCTTGCCGGTGGCACGGCGCTGCAGGTCGTGGGCGAATTCGGCCGCGTCCAGCGCCAGCCCCGGAGGGCAGCCATCGATCACGCAGCCGATGGCCGGCCCGTGCGACTCGCCGAACGTGGTGACGGTGAACAGCTTGCCGAACGAATTGGAGCTCACGGGCGCTGCGCCGCCAGTTCGGTGATGCGTGCGCTGTGGGCGATCAGCTCGCGGCATTCGACCGCAAAGATGCCCATCTGGCCAACCTTGAACTCGATCCAGGAAAAATCGACTTCCGGCAGCAGCTTGACCAGATGCTGTTCGGACTCACCCACTTCACAGATCAGCAGACCGTCTTCGCTCAGGTGCAGCGGGGCGTCGCGCAGGATCTTCAGCACCAGGTCCAGGCCATCGTCACCGGCACGCAGGCCCATTTCCGGCTCGTAGGAATATTCCTGCGGCAGGGCATCAGTCTCGTCGTTGGTGACGTACGGCGGGTTGGTGACGATCAGGTCGTAGTGGCGGCCGGTCAGGCCATTGAACAGGTCCGACTTGATCAGGGTGACGTTGTGCGCCTGCAGGCGCTCCTTGTTCTCCTCGGCCAGCGACAGTGCGTCGTCACTCAGGTCGACGCCGTCCACTTCCCAGTTCGGGTAGTAGTGGCCCATGGCGATGGCGATGCAGCCCGAACCGGTGCAAAGATCCAGCGCGCGGCTGACATCGCGGCCGGCCAGCCACGGTTCGAAACCACATTCGATCAGTTCGGCGATCGGCGAGCGCGGCACCAGCGCGCGCGTGTCACTCTTGAAGCTCAGGCCGGCGAACCAGGCCTCACCGGTCAGGTAGGCAGCGGGGATGCGTTCGTCGATGCGACGCTGGAACAGTTCCAGCACGCGCAGCTTTTCGGCCTGCAGCAGGCGTGCCTGGCCGTAGGCCGGGCCGAGGTCGTGCGGCAGGTGCAGGCTGTGCAGCACCAGTTGGGTGGCCTCGTCCAGCGCATTGTCGTAGCTGTGCCCGAAGGTCAGCCCGGCTTCGTTGAAACGGCTGGTGCCGTAGCGGATCAGATCGATGATCGTGTGGAGTTCGGCGGCCGTTTCAGCGGTCATGGCGGTACTGCGGGCAAAGTGGCCCCCGATTATAGGGGCTGGCGCCCGCGGCGGCATCCGTTGCGGCGGAAACGATCGGGCCACAGCCGGTATGATGGAGCCCATTTCGCGCGGGAGCCCCCATGTTCAATCGCAACGCCGGCATCATCCTGCTGATCGCCCTGGCCGCGGGGCTCGGCCTGCTGGCCGCCCAGCAGGTGTTCGCGCCGAAGCCGCCGACCAATGCCCCGGCCACCGAAGCGATCACCCTGTACCCGCAGCCGCGTGAACTGCCCGACTTCAACCTGGCCCAGTCCGACGGCACCCGCCTGATCCCGGGCGAACTGAAGGGCCACTGGACCCTGGTGTTCCTGGGCTTCACCTTCTGCCCGGACGTCTGCCCGACCACCCTGGCCGAGCTGGCCGGCGCGCAGAACCAGTGGGAGGCCCTGCCCGATGGCCTGCGCCCGCGCGTGCTGTTCATCTCGGTCGACCCGGACCGCGACAGCGCCACCCGCCTGGGCGAGTACGTGCACGGCTTCCATAAGGACACCCTGGCCGCCACCGCCGATATCCCCTCGCTGGAGCGCTTCGCCACCTCGCTGGGTTTCGTGTTCCAGAAAGTGCCGGGCAAGCATTTCGACGAAAACCCCGAGGATTACACCGTCGAGCATTCGGCCAGCCTGGCCGTGCTCGACCCGCAGGGCCGCCTTGCCGGCCTGGTGCGCCCCCCGTTCAATGCGCCGGCGATCGCCCGCGACCTGCAGAAGCTGACCGAGAAAACCGCCCCATGAGCCTCACCACCGCCCTGACGTACGCCCTGCCCCATCGCCTGCTGTCCTCGATGGCACGCTCGCTGGCGTACTCGGACGATCCGCGCGTGTCGCGCTGGCTGATCGACACCGTCACCCGCAAGTTCAACGTCAATCTGGACGAAGCGGCCAACCCGGACCCGCGCAGCTATGCGACCTTCAACCAGTTCTTCACCCGCGCGCTGAAGCCGGGCGCGCGCGTGGCCGATGCCGATCCGCGCAGCCTGGTGATGCCGGCCGACGGCCGCATCAGCCAGCTGGGGAAGATCGAGGCCGGCCGCATCTTCCAGGCCAAGGGCCAGTCGTTCACCGCCGCCGAGCTGCTGGGCAGCGACGAGGATGCCAAGCCGTACAACGACGGTCTGTACGCCACCGTGTACCTGTCGCCGCGCGACTACCACCGCGTGCACATGCCGTGGACCGGCACCCTGCGTGAAACCGTGCACGTGCCAGGACGCCTGTTCAGTGTCGGTCCTGCGGCCGTCAACGGGGTGCCGCGCCTGTTCGCCCGCAACGAGCGCCTGGTCTGCCACTTCGACACCAGCTTCGGCCCGATGGTCAGCGTGATGGTTGGCGCGCTGCTGGTATCCGGCGTGGAAACCGTGTGGAGCGGCGAGGAGATCCCGGCCTACGGCGATCGCATCACCCGCAAGGACTACCGCGGCCAGGGCATCAAGCTGGAGCGTTTCGCCGAGATGGCACGCTTCAATTACGGCTCGACCGTGGTGGTGCTGCTGCCGCCGGGCGTGGCCGAATTCGCACCGCAGCTGGGCGCCGAGAGCCCTGTGCAGCTGGGCCAGGCCCTGGCAAAGCTGCGCTGACCGTAGATCCACGCGACGCGTGGATGGATTCAACGGAATGCCGGCCAGCGGCCGGCACTACCGGGTCTGTAGAGCCGAGCACGGGCTCGGCTCTACAGTCAGAAGCGGATTACTGCAGGACCGGTGCTGGGCCGACGTCCATGCCGTCGTAGTCTTCCACGCCGTGCTCCGCGGCCAGCGCCGCGAATTCCTGGTTGCGGCGGTCCAGCGAGGCTTCGTCGTGGATTTCCACGCGCTCCACGTGCAGCACGTGGAACGGCGCGTCGCCCTCTTCCGGTTCCTGCTCGAAGAGTTCCACGAAGGTGTAGCCCTGTGCCTGCAGGTGCTGGGCCAGCGCCTGCAGCGGCTCGGCACTGGCGTGGACGAAGAAATACCCCCACAGCAACGGGCCGTTGATGTCCCAGTCGGTGTTCTCGCGGAGGTTGGCGAACAGGTTGCGGGTGGCTTCGAGGTCCATACGGATTCCAGTGGTCTTGGGAATTACTTGTCGCAGCCCTGCAGCTTCAGCGTCTGGCCCTGGCGCAGGCTGTAGGCCGGCGCCTTCAGGCCGTTGGCGCGGGCCAGGGTCGGCAGGTCGCACTGGAACTTCGCGGCGATGGCGCCCAGGGTCTCCCCCCGACCCACCTTGTGGCTGCGCGCCGGCTTCGGCCGGGCGGCCGGCGCCGGGCGCGGTGCCGCCACTGCAGCCACCGGTGCGGTCGGCACGCTGGTGGATGCAGCCGCGTCGGCCACGGGCACCACACCACCCACCGCCACGCTGCCGGTATAGCTCGCCGCGGTCGGGCGCTTGATCGCCGCGTTGAGATCAGCGGTGATCAGCGTGCGGGCGAGGTCGGCACGCGGACCACTGACACAGTTGCGCTGGTACAGGCCGGCGATGCGGGTGGTGGCGTTGATCAGCGTGCCGGCCGGGATCCAGCCATCGGCCTCATAGCGCGGGTTGAGGTTGCGCAGCGCGCGCATGTAGCCATCGCGGGTGCCGTGGCTGCCCAGGCAGATGGTCAGTTCGTAGATGGTGGTCGACTTGGCCAGGCGCAGCGTGGCCGGCTGCGCGCTGATCTTCGGGAACTCCACGCCGTACTGCTGCGGGTGCAGGAAGATCCAGGCCGCGGCGATCACCATCGGCACGTAGTCTTTGGTCTCGCCCGGGAACTGGTTGTAGACGCTGTCGGTCCAGAAGCTCTGCCCACCGCTCTGCTTGAACAGGCGTGCGGCACGGCCTTCGCCACCGTTGTAGGCGGCCACCGACATTTCCACGTTGTTGTTCAGTTCGCGCAGGCGCTCGTTGAGGTAGCTGGCGCTGGCCTCGGCGGCGCTGCGCGCGTCGAAGCGGGTATCGAAGCCGGTGCCGTCCGGGCCCAGGCCGAAACGGCGGCCGGTGGCCGGCATGAACTGCATCAGGCCGGCGGCGCCGGCACGCGAGGAAGCATGCACACGGCCATTGGATTCCTTGGCCATGATCCCGAACAGCAGCGCCTCGGGCAGGCCGCGCTTTTCCCACTCCGGCCACATCACCGCGCGCAGGTTCTGGTAATTCTCGTAGCTGGTCAGCAGCGCCGGGCGCATGTCGGTCAGCCAGCGGCGGATGCCGGCCTGCACCGCCGGGTTGTACTCGACCATCGTGTCGAAGGCGTGCCGCTTGTCGTTCAGCAGCGCGGCAGCGCGCGCGGCCTCGGGCACGTCGGCGGTGAGCGGCCCGATGTGGTCCGGGTCGGCTTCCAGGCGATCACCGCCCTCGTCGGCCACGTCATCGCTGGCGGCGGCATCGGCGTCGTGCTTGAGCAGCCGCTTGTAGCTGGCCAGCAGGGTCCCCATCTGGCAGCCCTTCTGCTTCACGCAGTCGTTGAGGACATCTTCCATGTCCTCCAGCGCGGCATCGGCCTCGTTGCTGCCCTTGGGGTCGGCATTGGCGACCAGCAGCAGGGCATCGCCGTAGCGCTTTTCGGCGGCGGTCATGCGCTGCTGCAGCGCATCCACCTTCACCTTGTCCCGGGCCGAAACCCGCTGTGCGTGGGCGTCGGGTGCCAGGGAAACCAGGCCGGCCAGGGCCAGCAGCGGCCAACCGCGGGAAATCAGGACAGGAACGGGCATTGATGGCACTGTGTGCAAAACAGGCAGGCAGAGTAGCGGCGCCGCCAAGGTCCGGGCAAGCCGACCTTCGGACCGTCACTGCCGGCGGTTAACATTGGGCTATTCATCACAAGGGCTGGACAATGGATCCGATTCTGCTCGGCAAAGGCATTACCGACGATATTGCCGTCACCCTGCTGCCGAAACTCGGCAACCGCCACGGTCTGGTGGCCGGCGCCACCGGTACCGGCAAGACCGTAACCCTGATGACCCTGGCCGAGGGCTTCTCGCGACGGGGCGTGCCGGTGTTCCTGGCCGATGTGAAGGGCGATGTCTCCGGCCTGGCCGTGCCCGGCAGCGGCGCCGAGAACCTGCTCCAGCGTGCCGCCGAGATCGGCGTGGCCGACTATGCGCCGGCCGCCAGCCCCACCATCTTCTGGGACCTGTACGGCAAGCTGGGCCACCCGGTGCGCACCACGGTCAGCGAGATGGGCCCGACCCTGCTGTCGCGCATCCTCGAATTGAACGACACCCAGGCCGGGGTACTCGACATCGTATTCAAGCTGGCCGACGACCGCGGCCTGCTGCTGCTGGACATGGACGACCTGCGCGCCCTGCTCGGCCTGGTTGCCGAGGAGCGCAAAGACATTTCCACCGAGTACGGCCTGGTCAGTGCGCAGTCGATCGCGGCGATCCAGCGTTCGGTGCTGCGCCTGGCGCAGGACGGTGGCGAGAATTTCTTCGGCGAACCGGCGCTCGAACTGGCCGACATCATGCGGGTCAACCACGACGGCCGCGGCATGATCGGCATCCTCGCCGCCGACCAGCTGGTGCTCAAGCCCAAGCTCTATTCCACCTTCCTGCTGTGGCTGCTGTCGGAACTGTTCGAGCAGCTGCCGGAAGTGGGCGACCTGGACAAGCCGAAGCTGGTCTTCATCTTCGACGAGGCGCACCTGCTGTTCGATGATGCACCGCCGTCGCTGGTGCAGCGCATCGAGCAGGTGGTGCGCCTGATCCGTTCCAAGGGCGTGGGCGTGTACTTCTGCTCGCAGTTCCCCGACGACGTGCCGGGCAACATTCTCGGCCAGCTGGGCAATCGCGTTCAGCACGCACTGCGTGCGTTCACCCCGCGCGACCAGAAGGCGGTGAAAACCGCGGCCGAGACGTTCGTGCCGAATCCGAAGCTGGACGTGGCCAAGGTGCTGAGCCAGCTCGGCACCGGCGAGGCACTGGTATCCACGCTGCAGGACAAGGGCGTGCCGATGCCCGTGCAGCAGACGTTGATCGCGCCGCCGCGCTGCCGGATGGGACCGATCACCGAGGCCGAGCGTGCACAGGTACGCGCCGGCAGCCCGGTCGGCAGCCGCTACGACACAGCGATCAACCGCGAATCGGCCGCCGAACTGCTGGCCCAGCGCGCGCAGAAGAGCATCGAGCAGGCACAGGCGCCGGCCGCGCGCAGCCGCGAGCAGGACGAAGCTCAGGAAGGTGGTTTCGGCCAGGCCATCAAGGATGCGATCTTCGGCACCAAGCGCCGCCAGGGCATGATCGAAACCATGGCCAAGCAGACCACGCGCACTGTCGGCACCAAGCTGGGCAACCAGATCGTGCGCGGCATCCTCGGTGGCATCTTCGGCGGCAAGCGCTAGATGCCCCTGCTGGGGTCAGAGCCCTTTCCGCTGGAAAGGGATCTGACCCCGCTTCCCGTTCGTCATCCAGAAAAGAAGTCGTATTGCATGTCCCGTTGGCGTCCCCCCGCAGAAAAAAGCACCGCCCTGATCACCGCTTCCGGGCATGCGCGACTGAAGGCCGAACTGGATGAGCTATGGCGCGTGCGCCGCCCGGAAGTGGTGAAAGCGCTCGCCGCCGCTGCAGCAGAAGGCGACCGTTCCGAAAACGCCGAGTACACCTACCGCAAGAAGCAACTGGGCGAGATCGACCGCCGCGTGCGCTACCTGACCAAGCGGCTGGAATCGCTGCGCGTGGTCGATACGACGCCAACCGATCCGCTCGCAGTGTTCTTCGGCGCGTGGGTGGAACTGGAGAACGTGGACAGCGGCGACACCAGCCGCTATCGCATTGTCGGCCCGGATGAGACCGATGCAGGCCTGGGCTGGATCAGCATCGATTCCCCCCTGGCGCGTGCGCTGCTGAAGAAGCGGCTGGATGATGAGTTCTCGGTGGAGCTGCCCGGCGGGCAGTTCACCTTTGCAGTGATCGGCGTGGAGTACGAGCCTGTGTAGCGTCGAGCCATGCCCGACCTCGCTGTCCATGTAGAGCCGAGCATGGGCTCGGCTCTACAACGGTGGCGGGTACGTGCGCCCTGCACGCAGCGGGCGGAAATAGTCGGCATTGCGGTAGAAGGCAGAATCCTGCACGTCGTGCCAGCCTGGGATTCCAGCCAACGGCAGCGGACGCAGCTGCAGCGGATCGGTCACTGCCCTGCCCTCGGAAATGGCAGCGCTCACCACGTCGACACAGGCGGCTTCGACATCGCCCTGCACCACCACGCACTTGCCGACCAGCAATCGCCCCGGCAGCAGGGCCTGTTCCATCAACGCATGCCCGAATACCACAGTGATGGCGATGTCACCGCTCTGCCAGTTCACCGGGTCAAACAACGCGGGCCAGTCGTGTGCATTCCAGGCAACCCGCAGTGAGTCATCGCGCACACGCACGATCACGCCGGTTTCGTCGAACTGGGTCAAGGCGGCCTGCGCGCGGTTGCGCTGGCCGGGTGGCATCGCCTCGATATGCAGGCACTGCCGCACGTTGAGCGCGCGCTTCAGCTGCGGCTGTGAGGCCCACACCAGCGCATTGAACAGGTCGTGCCAGTTGCCGGCACGGGTGGCGATGCGTCCCTGCGCGATACGCGCCTCATAATGCAGGCCATCGGCCAGCAACGCGGCGTCCTGTTCAACCAGGCGCTTGCCAGGCACGGCCAGACGTGCATCGAGCGCCGCGATGGACGGCCACGCGGTGCCGTCCAGCAGGTCACGGAAGTCCTGAAGTCCGGCAAACAGCGGATGCTCGAACTGCCGTGCAGCTACCGCCGCACGTGGCGGCGGTACGAAGCGTCGTGAACCGCCGCCGTTGACGGTGGCGGCCGTCGCTGCGGTCACAGCACCTTGAGGTCGAACGCCGGACGGGGGGCGGCCGTCAGCGCGTCACCATACAGGTCGTGCTCGTCGCTCTCGGTGATCTCCACCTCGACGAATTCGCCCACGCGCAGCGGCACCTGGTCGGCATTCTGGATGTGCACCAGGCCGTCGATCTCCGGGGCATCGGCCTTGGAACGGGCCACGGCGATGTCGCCTTCGATGGCGTCGACCAGGCACTGCTGCACGGTGCCGATCTTGGCCTCAAGGCGTGCAGCGGAAATCTGCGCCTGCTTCTCCATGAAGCGGGCCAGACGCTCCTGCTTCACTTCCTCCGGCACAGCATCGGGCAGATCGTTCGCGGTCGCCCCCTCAACGGGCGAATAGGCGAACGCACCGACGCGATCCAGCTGCGCTTCGTCAAGGAACGACAGCAGTTCCTCGAACTCGGCTTCGGTCTCGCCCGGGAAGCCGACGATGAAGGTCGAACGCACAGTGATGTCCGGCGCGATACGGCGCCAGTTCTGCACGCGCTCGAGGGTCTTCTCGACCGCGCCGGGGCGCTTCATCAGGCGCAGGATGCGCGGGCTGGCGTGCTGGAACGGGATATCCAGGTACGGCAGGATGCGATTCTCGGCCATCAACGGCACCACTTCGTCCACGTGCGGATACGGGTACACGTAGTGCATGCGCACCCATGCATCCAGCTCCGACAGGCCTTCGCACAACGCCTTCAAACGGGTCTGGTAGGCCTTGTCGCGCCACATCTTTTCGGCGTACTTCACATCCACGCCATAGGCCGAGGTGTCCTGCGACACCACCAGCAGCTCGCGCACGCCGCCACGCACCAGGCGCTCGGCTTCACGCAGCACCTCGTCGACCGGGCGCGAAACCAGCTTGCCGCGCATCGACGGAATGATGCAGAAGCTGCATTTGTGGTTGCAGCCCTCGGAAATCTTCAGGTACGCGTAGTGCCGCGGGGTCAGCTTGATACCGTAGTCGGGCACCAGGTCCACGAACGGATCGTGCTTGGGCGGCAGTGCTTCATGCACCGCTTCCATCACGCTCTGGTAATCCTGCGGGCCGGACACCGCCAGCACGTTGGGGTACGCCTCGCGGATCTGCTCCGGGCGCTTGCCCAGGCAACCGGTGACGATCACCTTGCCGTTCTGGTTCATCGCCTCGCCGATCGCGTCCAGCGACTCGGTCACCGCAGAATCGATGAAGCCACAGGTGTTGACCACCACCACGTCGGCCGAATCGTAGGACGGGACGATGTCGTAGCCTTCCGAGCGGAGCTGGGTGAGGATGCGCTCGGAATCGACGAGGGCCTTCGGGCAGCCAAGACTGACGAAGCCGACTTTGGGGTTCAGCTGGGACATGGAAATCGCGGGACTCTGGGGGCCTGGGCCCCTGCCGCCATGGCAGGGGTTCCTGGGGGCCGGGGCCTGAAAGGGCGCCAGTATACCGGGGTTGGCGGCCGCGCTCTGAATGCCCAGCCGACCGATCACGCACAGCCGCTGACGCCGCGCTAACCGGCGCAGCACCGACAATGCAGTTCTGTTTCCAGCAACGAGGAAGATGACGATGGCCGAGTGGATCACCCTGGATACGCATCACGGCCCGGTACGGGCCTGGCAGGCCCTGCCGGAAGGCACCGCGCGCGGCGGCCTGGTGGTGGTGCAGGAAATCTTCGGCGCCAATCCGCATATCCGCAGCGTGGCCGAGCGCTTCGCGGCGGAAGGCTATGCGGTGCTGGCGCCCTCGTTCTTTGACCTGCTCGATGGCCCCGACGCCGATCCGGACGCGCTGCCCTACGACGCCGACGGCGTGAAGCAGGGCCTGGAACGGGTCGGCGCGCTGGGCATGGAGCGGGCACTGGAAGTGGTCCGCGCGGCGGCCACCCGGCTGGCCCCTTACGGCAAGGTGGGCACCGTCGGCTACTGCTGGGGTGGCACGGTGGCGATGCTGTCCGCAGTGCGCCTGGGGCTGCCGTCGGTCAGCTACTACGGCGCCCGCAACGTCCAGTTCCTTGATGAGACACCCAAGGCGCCGGTGATCTTCCACTTCGGCGCCCAGGACCGCAGCATCCCACCGGAAGCCGTGCAGGCCCACCGCGAGAAGCTGCCGCAGATGGCCACCTACGTCTATCCGGCCGATCATGCCTTCAACCGGGAGGTCGGACATGCGTATGATCCAGACAGCGCCGCCCTGGCGCTGCAACGCACCCTGGACTTCTTCTCGGAGCATCTTGGATGAGCGAATTCGAACTCGATTCACGCCTGGCCACCGATAGCGTGCTGGTGGCGGAAGGACCGTTGTCGCAAGTGCGGCTGATGAACGACGAACGATTCCCCTGGCTGGTGCTGGTACCGCGCCTGGCCGGGGTCACCGAGTGGATCGAGCTGGACGGCGAGCAGCAGGACAAGCTGCGCACCGAGCTCAACCGCGCCTGCAAGGCCCTGAAGGGCTCCGACGGGGTGGAAAAGATCAACATCGGGGCGCTGGGCAATATCGTGCGCCAGCTGCACTTCCATGTGATCGGCCGCCATGACGGTGATCCGGCCTGGCCGGGCCCGGTCTGGGGCAGCGGCCCGGCGCACCGCTACGAGCCGGCGGCGCTGGACCAGCATGTCGCCTACTGGAAGGAACGGCTAGGATATCCGGCCCTGTCCTGAGCCTTCGCCGACCCGATGCGATTCAACCTCGTTGCCGCCGTCCTGCTGATCCTGATCGGCCTGTTCATGCTCGCCAGCAATCTCGGCTGGACGCACCTGAACCTGTCCAAGCTGCTGCTGACCTGGTGGCCGGTGGCCCTGGTGGGTGTCGGCATCGCGATGCTGTTCGGTCGCGGCAAATAAGAAAGGCGGCGCATTGCGCCGCCTTCCTTCATGTGGAGCCGGGCCATGCTCGGCTGCCCTGCCTTGAAGCCGAGCATGGCTCGGCTCTACAAATCGCCTGCAATCTTCAGGTCCGCGGCAGGGTCACGCCGGTCTGGCCCTGGTACTTGCCGCCACGGTCGCGGTACGACGTCTCGCAGATGTCATCGGCGGCCGCCTGGAAGAACAGCATCTGCGCCACGCCTTCGTTGGCGTAGATGCGCGCCGGCAGCGGCGTGGTGTTGCTGAATTCCAGGGTGACGTGGCCTTCCCATTCCGGCTCCAGCGGCGTCACGTTGACGATGATGCCGCAGCGCGCGTAGGTGCTCTTGCCTAGGCACACCACCAGGGTATCGCGCGGAATGCGGAAGTACTCCACGGTACGCGCCAGCGCGAAGCTGTTGGGCGGGATGATGCACTCATCGCCGACGATATCCACGAAGCTGCCCGGATCGAAGTGCTTGGGATCGACGATCGTCGAGTTGATGTTGGTGAACACCTTGAACTCACGCGAGCAGCGCACGTCATAGCCATAGCTGGACGTGCCGTAGCTGACGATGCGCTGGCCGTTGGCCTGCTTGACCTGCCCGGCCTCGAACGGCTCGATCATGCCGTGCTGCTCGGACATGCGGCGGATCCAACGGTCACTCTTGATGCTCATGCTTTGTCCTGGGGGTACGAGGGGGCGCGAGGATTCTAGCAGGGGGCCGGCCTGCGCCGGCGGCCCCTGCCCCAGCACTTACAGCAGCGAGGACAGGATCGGGATCGAGGCCCGCGGGCGCTTGCCGACTTCCTCGATCAGGCGCTGCGCGGCATGGCGGTAGGCCTGGGCCGGTGCCGAATCCGGCTGGGCCACGGTGATCGGCGTGCCTGCATCGCCCTGCTCGCGGATGCCGATCTGCAGCGGCAGCGACCCCAGCAGCGGCACGCCGTACTGCGCGGCCATGCGCTCGCCGCCACCCTCGCCGAACAGGTGCTCGATGTGCCCGCAGCTGCTGCACGTGTGCACCGCCATGTTCTCGACGATGCCCAGCACCGGCACCTCGACCTTCTCGAACATCTTCAGCGCCTTCTTCGCATCCAGCGTGGCGATGTCCTGCGGCGTGGTGACGATCACTGCACCGGCCAGCGGAATCTTCTGGGTCAGGGTCAGCTGGATGTCACCCGTGCCCGGCGGCAGGTCGATCAGCAGGAAATCCAGGTCGTCCCACAGGGTATCGTTGAACAGCTGGGTCATCGCCGAGGTGGCCATCGGGCCGCGCCAGATCATCGGGGTGTCTTCTTCGATCAGGTAGCCGATCGACATGGTGTCCACGCCGAACGCACGCAGAGGCTCGATGCTCTTGTTGTCCGGGCTTTCCGGGCGGCCGGACAGCCCCAGCATGGCCGGCACGCTGGGGCCGTAGATGTCGGCGTCGAGCACGCCCACCCGCGCACCGAGCTGCTGCAGCGCCACAGCCAGGTTCACCGAGGTGGTGGACTTGCCGACGCCGCCCTTGCCCGAACCGACCGCGATGACATTGCGGATGCGGGCATGCGGCGTAAGTCCCTTCTGGACCTGGCTGGCATGGGGACGGCGGGGAGAACTGTTCACAACGAGCACCGGCGGAGTCAGGGGGATAACCCGACATCATACAAGCTGGACGTAACCTGACTGAAATTCAGGATTGCGACGGATTCGTGCACAGATTGTTAAGTTCATGTTACGTTCGATCAGCACTGTTTTGAGCTGCGGAGCCCGCTTTTCCGGCCCGCGCGATGGCGCATGCGCAGTGCCGTTTTTGTTTTTTGCTCTCCATTGGAACTACATGAAACACGTCAGCAATACCGCACGTCGCAACACGCTCGCCGTCGCCCTGATTTCCGCTCTGATGGCCGCCGCCCCGGCAATGGCCCAGGACAAGGCGACCAACCTGGACAAGATCACCGTCACCGGTTCGCTGATCCCGCAGACCCAGGTCGAAACCCAGACCCCGGTGATGTCCATCACCGCCGAAGACATCCAGACCCGCGGCTTCAGCAGTGTTGCTGAAGTGCTGCAGCAGTCATCGCTGACCACCGGCGGCCTGCAGGGTGGCCAGACCTCGGGTGCGTTCACCCAGGGCGCCGAAGCCGCCGGCATGTTCGGCCTGAATCCAGGCTACACCAAGTACCTGATCAACGGCCGCCCGATGCTCTCGTATCCGGCGCTGTACAACGGCAGCGAGTCGTTCAACAACATCAGCGGCATTCCGATCGACATCGTCGAGCGCATCGAAGTCCTGCCGGGCGGCCAGTCGTCGCTGTACGGCTCGGACGCGATCGCCGGCGTGGTCAACATCATCCTGAAGGAACGCATGGACGGCGGCACGATGTCGATCCGTGGCGGTACCTACACCGAAGGTGGTGGCAGCAACATCCGCTTCAGCGCCGCCAAGGGCTTCAACGCGTTCGACGACCGCTTCCACGCGCTGGTCAACGTGCAGATCGAAAACGGCAGCCCGATCTGGGGCTACCAGCGTGACATCACCAAGCAGAACAACCCGGTCGGTTACACCGCGCAGTTGCCGTCGAACGACTTTGCTGTCATCGGCAACGCCGACAACAAGCTGTACATGATGGACCCGACCCGCTGCGCCAACGTGGCAGGCCTGTACGACGGCACCACCACCGTCGGCAAGCGTGCATCGGGCGAATCGTGCGGCTCGGTGTACAGCGCCGGCTACAAGACCCTGAAGAACGGCAAGAACAGCGGCCAGTTCTACTCGTCGATGACCTTCGACGTGAACGACAACTTCCAGCTGTTCGCCGACGTGCTGTACAGCAAGGAAAAGACCGAGTTCACCTCCGGCTCCAGCGCCCTGTGGTGGGGCACCAAGTCGGTGATGGGCGGCTTCTACGACCAGGGCCTGGGCAAGGTCGTGAACCTGCAGCGCGCCTTCGCGCCGGAAGAAATCGGCCCGGGCCACTACAACAACATCCTGAACTCCGATGAGAGCCGTTCCTACCAGGTCACCCTGGGCGGCAAGGGCATGGTCGGCGACTGGGACTACAGCGCCAGCTTCACCCGCGGCGAATACCGTCTGGACCAGAACCGCTTCGCGCGCTGGAAGGACAAGATCGAAGGCTTCTTCGGCGACACCGTGCTGGGCCCGCGCCTGGGCACCACTGCTGATGGCTTCGGCATCTACAACCCGAACTACACCGCCTTCTACTCGCCGATCACCCCGGACCAGTTCGCCAGCTTCACCGGCTATGGCACCCACCGCAGCAAGACCTGGCAGAACCTCGGTCGCGTGCAGGTGACCAACGGTTCGCTGTTCTCCCTGCCGGGCGGCGACGCCGGCCTGGCCGTCGTGCTGGAAGGTGGCAGCGAGGGTTGGGATTACTCGCCCGACCAGGCCTTCGTCGATGGCAACGCGTGGGGCGCCAGCGCCGTGGCCGGTGCCGGCCACCGCAGCAACTACGCGGTGACCAGCGAACTGCGCATGCCGGTGTTCGAGTCGCTGACCATCAGCGCCTCGGGCCGCTATGACGCCTTCAAGATCGCCGACAAGACCGTCGACAAGGCCACCTACAGCATCGGCCTGGAATACCGTCCGGTGGAAAGCCTGCTGCTGCGCGGCAAGTACGGCACCGCGTTCCGCGCGCCGACCCTGTCCGATGCCTTCCAGGGCATGAGCGGCTCGTTCGCCTCCGGCCAGAACGACTACTACCGCTGCAGCCAGATGGGTTACGCGCTGCGTGACGAAGCCTGTTCGTTCTACAAGACCACCTCGGTGTACAGCGAAAAGTCCGGCAACCCGGACCTGAAGCCGATCACCGCAGACGTGTGGAGCGCAGGCGTGGTGTGGGCCCCGGTGAGCAACTTCTCGCTGTCGGTCGACTACTACAACTGGAAGATCAAGAACGAGGTCAAGACCCTGAGCACCGACCAGCTGCTGCTGGCCGAGTACCAGTGCCACAACGGCCTGCCGAACAACACCTCGGCCAGCTGCCAGAACGTGACCGACTGGGTGACCCGCGACGCCGGTGGCAACCTGACCCGCGTGTACACCCCCAAGCTCAACGTGGCCAGCCAGAACCTGGAAGCGGTGACCGTCGGTGCCAAGTACCAGCAGGACCTGGGCCGCTTCGGTTCGCTGATGTTCTCCGGCAACTACACCAACATGCTCAAGCGTGAAGTGGTGGCCCTGCCGGGTGCGCAGAAGCTGGACCTGCTGAGCGATCCGTACAACATGTGGTACTACGACAACTTCGCCAAGGTACGCGGCGACGTGTCGGTGGGCTGGGCCATCTCCAAGTTCACCACCACCGTGTACGCCAACTACGTCGGCAGCACCCCGAACTACCTGGCCTACACCGGCCGCAGCTATGACTACGTCCACTCCTCCGGCGCCAAGGCCGGCAAGTGGGGCTCGTACACCACGTACAACATGAGCCTGAACTACCAGGCACAGGACGATCTGACCCTGTCGCTGATGGTCAACAACGTGTTCAACAAGCTGCCGGAAGGCCAGCGCTACAACTACCCGGGCAACGAATCGACCCCGTTCAACGACGGCTTCTACAGCGTCTACGGCCGTCAGATCTCGGCCCAGGTCAAGTACGACTTCTGATCCCGTCGTATTCCGGACCGCGTGTCTGGACCAGGCCCCGCTTCGGCGGGGCCTTTTTTTTCACCACTGAGCCCCGCCCCCTGTCCGGCCTGTAGCAGAAAGTGTGATCCACAACGCACAAACATCCGGGTTCCCGGCAGCGCTGATCCAAGGCAACGCATTGATCTACAAGGCATATCCGCAATGCCGACATGTTCCCTTGCACGCCGCCAACTTTTGAAACATGCCAAAACAAATCGCCTTATCCATTGATTCTGAAGCGTTTTTTCATCTCCCAACGGCACCTTGATGTGACAAACCTGTGTTGGCAGCGTTAACGACGTGTTACGGTCGACCTGAATGGAGTCACACTGAACGAATTGTTAATGCGCAGGGAATGCGCAGCCAAGACATTGCTCACTACGGGGATCCACCATGTCTCGCCAACGTTCCACGCTCTCGCGCCACCCTCTGACCCTCGCCCTGCTCGGCACCCTCCTGGCCTCCGGCACCGCCCTGGCCCAGGACGGCAATGCGCCGACCCAGCTTGATCGTGTGACCGTCACCGGGTCGCTGATTCCGCAGACCGAGATCGAGAACCACACGCCCGTCCTGACCGTCACCGCCGAGGATATCCAGACCCGCGGTTTCACCAGCGTCGCCGATGTCCTGCAGCAGTCCTCGCTGTCCACGGGCGGCCTGCAGGGTGGCCAGACCTCCGCATCCTTCACCCAGGGCGCCGAAGCGGCGGGCATGTTCGGCCTCAGCCCGGGCTATACCAAGTACCTGATCAACGGCCGCCCGATGCTCTCGTATCCGGCGCTGTACAACGGCGGCGATACCTTCAACAACATCAGCGGCATCCCGATCGACATCGTCGAGCGCATCGAGATCCTGCCGGGTGGTCAGTCGTCGCTGTACGGCTCGGACGCGATCGCCGGCGTGGTCAACATCATTCTCAAGGAGCGCATGGATGGCGGCGTGCTCAATGTGCGCGGCGGTGCCTACAGCGAAGGTGGCGGCAACAGCTTCCGCTTCAGCGGCGCACGCGGTTTCAACTCCAAGGATGACCGCTTCCATGCACTGGTCAACGTGCAGTATGAGAAGACCAGCCCGATCTGGGGTTACCAGCGCGACCTGACCAAGGTCAACAACCCCGACGGTTACAGCCCGCAGTACGTCTCCAACGATTTCCTGGTGCTGCTGCCGGCCGCCAACAACCGCTACGCGATGATGGACCCGAACCGGTGCGCCAACGTGGCGGGCCAGTTCGACGGCACCACCGTGCTCGGTACCCGTCCGACCGGCCAGGCCTGCGGCTCGGTCTACGGCACCGGGTACAAGACCATCAAGAACGGCAAGGAAAGCGGGCAGATCTACAGCTCGGCCACCTTCGACGTGAACGACAATTTCCAGCTGTTCGGCGACGCGCTGTACAGCCTGGAGGAGGTCAAGTACGCCACCGGTTCCGGCTACACCTGGTGGGGCACCTCCTCGGGCTGGGGCCGCTTCTACGACCAGGCCAGCGGCCAGTACATGAACCTGCAGCGCGTGTTCGCGCCGGAGGACATCGGCGGCGGCGGTTACCGCGACATCATGAACACCGACCGCAACAAGGCCTACCAGGTCACCCTCGGCGGCCGCGGCACCGCAGGCAACTGGGACTACAGCCTCAGCTTCACCCGTGGCGAGTACAAGCTGACCGAGCGCAATTTCGTGCGCTGGAACGACCCGATCAACGACTACTTCGAGCAGCGTGTGCTGGGCCCGGTGCTGGGTACCACCAGCACCGGCTACAACATCTACAGCCCGAACTGGGAAGCGTTCTACGCACCGCTGCCCGCCGGTGACTTCCAGAGCTTCACCGGCTACAGCTACAGCGAAAGCCGCACCTGGCAGAACCTGGCCCGCGCCCAGGTCACCAATGGCTCGCTGTTCAAGCTGCCGGGTGGCGATGCTGGCTTCGCCGTGGTCCTGGAAGGCGGCAGTGAAGGCTGGGATTACACGCCCGACCCGGGCCTGATGGACGGCAGCGTGTGGGGGACCACCGCCGTATCCGGTGCCGGCCATCGCAGCAACTACGCGGTGACCACCGAACTGCGCATGCCGCTGCTGGAAACGCTGACCGTCACCGGCTCCGGCCGCTATGACGCCTTCAAGATCGGCAGCAACACCGTGGACAAGGCCACCTACAGCGTCGGCATCGAGTTCCGCCCGATCGAAAGCCTGTTGTTCCGTGGCAAGTACGGTACGGCGTTCCGCGCACCGACCCTGTCCGATGCCTTCCAGGGTCGCAGCGGTTACTACGCCAACGGCTCCACCGACTACTACCGCTGCGGCCAGCTGGGCTACGACCCGGCCAACACCACCGGCTGCCCGTACGACAGCGTCTCGGTGTTCGGCACCCGCTCGGGCAACCCCGACCTGGAGCCGATCACCGCCGATGTCTGGAATGCAGGCGTCGTGTGGGCTCCGATCAACAACCTGTCGCTGTCGGTCGACTACTACAACTGGAAGATCAAGAACGAGGTCGATACGCTCAGCTCCGACCAGCTGCTGCTGGCCGAGTACTACTGCCGCAACGGCCAGTCCAACAACACCTCAGCCAGCTGCCAGAACGTCGACGACTGGATCACCCGTGATGCATCGGGCGTGCTCGACGAGATCTACACGCCGAAGATGAACGTCGCCCGCCAGAACCTGGAAGCACTGACCGCCAGCTTCAAGTACGTGCAGGACATCGGTCGCTTCGGTTCGCTGCAGTTCTCGGCCAACTACACCGACATGCTCAAGCGCAAGCTGCAGCCGCAGCCGGGTGACGAGTTCCTGGACCTGCTGCACGACCCGTATGCGATGTGGGTGTATGACTCGTACGCCAAGGTACGCGCGGACGGCTCGATCGGCTGGGCCAAGGACAACTGGACCACCACCCTGTATGCCAACTACATCGGCAAGACGCCGAACTACATGGCTTACGTGGGCAACGGCTATGACTACGTCCACAGCTCCGGCTACAAGGCAGGCAAGTGGGGTTCCTACACCACCTACAACCTGAGCGTGAACTACCGCGCGATGGAAAACCTGACCCTGTCGCTGATGGTCAACAACGTGTTCAACAAGATGCCGGACAACCAGCGCTACAGCTTCGCCGGCACCAGCGGCCAGCCGTACAACAACTACCTGTACAACGCCTACGGGCGCGCGATCTACGTGCAGGCCAAGTACGCGTTCGGCGTGAAGTAATCCCGCAACCGCAGCAACGGAAAAGCCCCGCCATGGCGGGGCTTTTTCGTGTCCGGCCTGAGCGGATGGAAGAACAGGCCCTGGTGGAACAGGGGCCTGCCCATTCCCGGCCCCAGCGGAGCTGGCACTTGGGCTCATCGAACGCATCCACGCGCTCCACGAACGGCACAAGCGCGTTTGCCGCCTGACCACTATTCTTCGGCATGTAGCCGTAGAAACCGAGTGCAACTTGGCCGAATCGGCCCATACCCCGGTTGTAGAAACCTGTCGATCTCGGCCGACTGCTACAACTGCAAGATCGAGAACGAAGTTGATGCAGCCAGCATAGACCCGCTGCTGCTGGCCGAGTACTACTGCCGCAACGACTTGCCGAAGAGCTCCTCGGCCACCCATCAGGACGTGGCCGACTGGGTCGTACGCGATTCGGCCAGCAACCTGAGCTCGCTGTGCCCCCCCCCGAAGATGAGCCTGCCAGAACCTGCAGGCCCTTACCGTCGGCTTCACGTACTTGCAAGACATCAGCCGCTTCGGTTCGCTGCAGTTCTCGGACAACTACACCAACATGCTGAAGCATGAAGTGCAGGTGCAGCCGGGTGAGGACTTCCAGGACCTGCTGGGCAACCCGAAGTCGATTTGGAACTACGAAAGCTACGCAAAGGCAGTTCCGACACATCGACGGCCTGGTCGCCAGGCAAGGGGATCGCCACGCGGCAGGCCAACTACGGCAGCTTCCTCCGCCCCTCTGATAAACACCGCTCCTGGACGGATGATGAAACGCCTATTTGCGCAAAGTGGCCCATCTCACCACGTTCAGCTTCGCGTCATCAAGTTGTCGCCGGCAGATCACAATTGATATTAAACGATTGTATTTGTTGCACTTTCAGCCAACTCCGAAGTGCACCCAGGTACCATTTTGTGACATTTGTATGCATTTCTCGTTAAGGCCGTGTTAGGTTCCATGAACGACGCCCGTTATATGAACTTAGATGTAACGAACGGACGGAACAGCACGCTTCAATTCATTAGGGGACCCATAACGATGACGCACAACCGCCCACTTGGCCGTCACCCGCTCAGCAGCGCCCTGCTCGTCGGTCTGCTCGCCGTGGCCGCAGCACCTGCCTTCGCGCAGGAAGCCTCCTCCAACCCGATCGACCTCGATCGCGTCAGTGTGACCGGCTCGCGCATTGCGCGTACGGGCTTTGTGACCCCCTCGCCGGTCACGGCCATCACCGCCGAGGAGATTCGTGCCACCGGTGCGAACAACATCGGCGATCTGATGACGCGCCTGCCAGCGCTGACACCGACCTACACGCTGGGCAACTCGACCCGCTTCATCGGCACCGCCGGCGTGGGTCTGATGGACCTGCGTGGCATGGGCACCTCGCGCACTCTCGTGCTGGTCAATGGCCGCCGCCACGTCGGCGCGACCTCGGGCTCCTCGGCCGTGGACGTCAACACCATCCCGGTGGAATGGATCGAGCGCGTGGAAGTAATCACCGGTGGTGCATCGGCGGTGTACGGCGCCGACGCTGTGGCTGGTGTGGTCAACTTCATCATGAAGAAGTCCTTCGACGGGGCTGAAGTACGCGGTCAGACCGGCATGGCCAGCGAAGGCGGCTTCAACCGTTCCTTCATCAGTGCCTCGGCCGGCACCGACTTCGCCGGTGGCCGCGGCAACGCCGCTGTCGCCCTTGAATACAGCAAGCAGGACCGCTTCGTCCGCACCGACCGCGCCATCGGCAACGAGTTCCTGGTGTCGGTGCGCAACCCGAACTACGACAGCAGCAAGCCGTCCAGCGAAAGCAACCCGGAAACCGTGCTGGCAGGCCCGGGCGGCAACCACTCGATCTCCTTCGGCGGTACCTTCAACATTGGTACCTTCAACCCGAACAATCCGGCTACCTGGGGCAACCGCTATCAGTTCAACCCGGATGGCACCTTCCGCAAGCAGCGCTACGACGGCACCGTGGTCAGCGCAACCAGTTGCGTGAACTGTGATTTCGCCGACCTGAACTCGGTTGCCGACCTGCAGCCGAAGTTCGACCGCAAGAGTATCAACACGGTCGTCAACTTCGACCTGACCGACAACCATCGCCTGTACTTCGAAGGCAAGTACACCGAAACCGAGTCGGACTTCCTGGCACAGCCGTCGTTCGACCAGACCTTGCGCATCCAGCGCGATAACGCTTACGTGTCGCCGGAATTGCGTGCACTGATGACCAGCGCCGGCCTGAGCCAGCTAACCCTGAGCCGCTTCAACGTCGACGCCGGCCAGCGTGGTGAGCACGTGGAGCGCAACACCCAGCGCTTTGTGCTGGGCATGGAAGGCAACCTGACCGAGAACTGGACCTACGACGTTTACGGCAACTGGGGCCAGAGCGAAGTCAAGCGCTGGAACCTCAACAACCGTATCAACGAGCGTTGGCAGGCTGGCCTGGATACCGTGGTCAACCCGGCCACTGGCCAGATCGTCTGCCGCACCACGCTGAACCCGAACGCGACCAACCCCAACAACGGCAACCGCGTGTACTCGCAGTTCGCCCGCGAAGGCTGCGTGCCGTTCTCGGTGTTCGGCAACGGCGCGGTGACCCAAGCCGCACGTGACTGGATGAACGTCAATTCGTTCAACTACTCGCGCCTGCAGCAGTCGGTGTTCAGCGCGTCGCTGGCCAACGGCTCGCTCTTCAGCCTGCCGGCCGGTGATGTCGGCGTGGCCGGTGGTGTGGAATACCGCCGCGAAAAGAGCCGCGAAATCACCGATCCGCTGGCCGCGCAGGGCCTGACCTTCCTCAACGCCATTCCCAACCGCATGGGCAAGTACGACGTGCGCGAGGCCTTCGTTGAAACCACCGTGCCGCTGCTGGCCGACATCCCGGGCATCTACAACCTGACCCTGGACGCCGCAGGCCGCTGGTCGGACTACAGCAGCATCGGCAAGACCACCACCTGGAAGGTGGGCCTGGACTGGACCATCCTCCCGTCGCTGCGTGCCCGCGGCACCCTGTCGCAGGCGGTGCGCGCACCGAGCATCGGTGAGCTATACAACCCGCAGAGCGAAAACTTCGCTACGGTCAACGACCCCTGCAACTACCTGGCCACCAACCCGAACCGCCCGAACACCGCGGCGGACCCGGCACTGCGCCAGGCCAACTGCTCGGCGCTGGGCGTGCCGGTCGGCTGGGTCGACACCTACACTGCCACCCGCCCGGGCGTCAGCGGCGGCAATCCGGACCTGAAGCCGGAACGCGCACGCAGCTTCACCTATGGCCTAGTCTGGCAGCCAGATTTCCTGCAAGGCTTCGGCATGTCCATCGACTACTGGTGGATCAGTCTGAAGGACGCCATTGGTGCGGTGACCGCGCAGACCAATGCAACCCGTTGCGTGGATTCGCCGGGGGGGATCAACAACAGCTTCTGCGGCTTCATCGAACGCGCACCGGTGGGCGGCAAGACCGATGCTGGCGGCCGCACCTTCCCGGAATACTCGATCAGCCGCTGGGTTGCGCTGAACGAAAACCTCGCCCGCTCGCGTCGCGTCGGCGTCGATCTGGAAATGGACTACCGCTTCAAGCTGGCCGAGGGTGACACCGTCATCCGCCTGGTGGGCACCCGTCTGCTGCAGTCGCGCGAGTGGGCCTTCCAGGCCTTCCCGAACGAGTACGACGAGAACGTCACCTGGGTGACCGATCCGCGCTGGCGTGGCCAGTTGCAGACCAAGTACTCGCTGGGCCAGTGGCGCGCGTCGTGGGACATGACCTACGTCGGCCCGAACCTGCGTGTGCAGCCGAAGAGCTACCAGGCCAACCCGGGACAGACCAGCCCGATCCGCAACGGCTCGTACACGTACCACAACTTCCAGTTCGGCTACCGCTTCCCGGGTGACAAGATCGACGTCTACCTGGGCATCGACAATGCCTTCGACAAGGATCCGCCGGTGAACTACTTCGGCTCCGACGTCGGTTCGGCGATGTACGACAACATCGGCCGTTACATGTACATGGGCGCCACCTACAAGTTCTGATCCATCCAGAACCGCAACACCCGACAGACCCGGCTTTTGCCGGGTCTGCCTTTTCCGGGCCCGGCAAAAGCCCTTGCGCCCGACCATGACCTTCGACACCCTTGCAGGTCTGGTCGGCGGCGTATCGTTCGGCCCACGGCCGTACCTGCGGCCACTCCCTGACTCACTCGGCCCGGAGGCCATTCAAGTGACCCGTACTCCCAAGATCGTGCTGCTGACCCTGGCCGTTTCGGCCGCGCTGGTCGGCTGCGGCAAGACTGAAACCCCGGCCAAGGACGCCGCCGCCTCCGCCCCGGCCACCGCCGAAGCCACCACCTATAAGCTGGACGAGAGCAAGCTGCCGGCCTACAACGCCTTCCAGCCGAGCGACCTGGACACCACCAAGGACGCCTGCACCGCCTTTGGCGACTACGTCAACAGCAAGTGGCTGGCCGCCAATGAAATCCCGGGCGACCGCACCAGCTGGGGCGCGTTCACCATCCTCGACGAGCGCTCGGTGGCCGTGCAGCACCAGCTGGCCGAACAGGTCGCGCAGGTCAAGAACCCGAACCACATCGAGAAAATCGTCGGCGACCTGTGGGCGACCGGCATGGACGAAGCGAAGATCAACGCGCAGGGCATCGAGCCGCTGAAGGCCGACCTGGCGGCGATCGACGGCCTGCAGGACAAGGCGGCGATCGCCAACTACCTGCGCACCAGCGCCGCCAAGGGTGACAACGTCCTGTTCGGCTTCGGCGCCGAAGCGGACTTCAAGAACTCGACCATGAACATGGCCTACGCCAGCCAGGGCGGCCTGGGCCTGCCGGATACCACCTATTACACCGATGCCAAGAACGCCGACAAGCTGAAGGCCTACCAGGCACACGTCGCCAAGGTGCTGGAGCTGTCCGGCGTCGCCGCGGCCGACGCGGCCAAGCAGGCCGAGGACGTGGTCAAGTTCGAAACCCGCCTGGCCAAGGCCTCCAAGTCGCGCGTCGAGCTGTCGCGCAACGTCGAGCTGTACTACAACCCGGTCACCCTGGCCGACGCCGACAAGCTGACCCCGAACTTCAGCTGGACCGAGTTCTTCAAGTCGCAGGGCGTGGCCGCGCCGGAGAAGTTCTCGCTGGCCATGCCGGCTTTCCATGAGGAAGTGAGCAAGGCGCTGGGCGATACCGATCCGTCGGTGTGGCGCGCCTACCTGCGCTTCCACACCGTGGACAGTGCCTCGCCGTACCTGGCTGACGCCTTCGTGCAGGAGAACTACGAGTTCTACGGCAAGACCCTCAACGGCCAGAAGGAACAGAAGCCGCGCTGGAAGCGCGTGCTGGGCACCATCGAGAATGATGCCGGTGAAGCCTTCGGCCAGCTGTACGTGAAGGTTGCCTTCTCGCCGGAAGCCAAGGCGAAGATGGAAGAACTGGTGAAGAACCTGGCCGCCGCGCTGAAGGACCGCATCCAGGGCCTGAGCTGGATGAGCGAGGAAACCAAGGCCAAGGCCATCGCCAAGTGGGAGACCTTCACCCCGAAGATCGGTTACCCGGACAAGTGGCGCGACTGGTCGGGCCTGCAGACCCAGCGCGACAGCTTCCTCGGCAACGTGCGCGCGGCCAACGAGTTCAACTACAAGTTCAACCTGTCCAAGATCGGCAAGCCGGTGGACAAGACCGAGTGGGGCATGACCCCGCAGACCGTCAACGCCTACTACAACCCGCTGCAGAACGAGATCGTGTTCCCGGCCGCCATCCTGCAGCCGCCGTTCTTCGATCCGAAGGCCGACGACGCGCTGAACTACGGCGGCATCGGTGCGGTGATCGGCCATGAAATGACCCACGGTTACGACGACCAGGGTGCACGCTTCGGGCCGACCGGCAACATGGAAGACTGGTGGACCCCGGCCGACAAGAAGAACTTCGAAGGCCTCACCGGCAAGCTGGTCAAGCAGTTCGACCAGTACAAGGTCGACGGCCAGGCGGTGAACGGCCACCTGACCCTGGGCGAGAACATCGCCGACCTGGGTGGCCTGGCCACCGCCTACGACGCCCTGCAGAAGGCCTCCGCCGGCAAGGAAGATGCGAAGGTCGATGGCTTCACCCGCGACCAGCGCTTCTTCTTCAACTGGGCCACCGTGTGGCGCACCAAGTACACCCCGGAAAACGCCAAGGTCCGCCTGGCCACCGACCCGCACGCCCCGGCGCAGTTCCGCGCCATGGGTGCGCCGTCGAACCTGCCGACCTTCGCCGCCGCGTTCCAGTGCAAGGCCGGTTCGCCGATGGCCCGCACCGGCGAGCAGCAGGTGGTGATCTGGTAAGTCCTGGCTGACGCTGTTGCAGACCTGCAAAGGCCCGGGAATTCCCGGGCCTTTGTTTTCCGGGTGTCTTTCATCCACGCATGGCGTGGATCTACTGATCCCGGCGCTCCCCGGTAGCTGCCGACCTTGGTCGGCGAATGCACCGTGATGCGTGCATGCCGCGCCCATGCCCGGCTTGCTATAGTGCGCGCGCCCTCAATCCATCACGGATTCGTTCCACATGCCCAACTTCCGTCCGCTTGCCATCGCCCTGGGCATCAGCCTGGCGACTCTGCTCCCGACCCACGATGCGTTTGCCGCCGCCAAGAAGAAGGCCGCACGCGCCCCGGCCGTCAGCGCCCAGTGCAGCGACTTCTACAACACCACCAATGCAGGCTGGCTGAAGGCCAACCCGGTGCCGCAGACCGGCGCCACTACCGCACTGGGCCAGCTGGTCGACCGCAGCCGCCAGCAGCAGCGCGACCTGCTCGATGCCGCGATGAAGTCGCCGCAGGGCAACGTGCAGAAGCTGCTGGGTGACTTCTGGGCCAGCGGCCTTGACGAAGCCGCCGTCGAAGCGGACGGTTCCAATCCAATCGCCCCGCTGCTGACCCGCATCAACGCCATCAAGAAGGCCAAGGATGTGCCGGCCTCGATCGCCGCGCTGCACCAGGTGGGCATCCCGGTCGCCTTCAACTTCGGCCCTGACGTCGACCTGAAGGCACTGGACCGCCACATCGGTTACTTCATGCAGGGCGGCATGGGCCTGCCGGATCCGGCGTTCTATACCCGCACCGACGCCGATACCGTGGCGCTGATGGGCCGCTACCGCAACTACGTCAAGCAGATCCTGGCGCTGACCGGCACCCCGGCGGCCAAGCTGGATGCCGAATCGCAGGCGGTGATCGCGCTGGAGACCGAGCTGGCGCGCAACGCGCAGTCGCTGGCCGGCATCAACAACCCGTTCAACAACTACGCGCCGATCTCCACCAAGGAGCTCAACAGCCGCTACCGCAACCTGCAGCTGGACGCGTTCCTGAAGGCACAGGGCGTGGACGATGACCTGGTCTCGCTGGCCGACCCAGGCCTGTTCAAGCAGCTCGATGGCATGGTCACCAAGCTCAAGCCGGAGCAGTGGAAAGCTTACCTGCGCTGGCGCGTGGGCGACTCGATGGCGCCGTACCTGTCCAAGGCCTACCGCGACGCCGAGTTCGAATTCCGTGGCCGTGTGCTGCGTGGCCAGACCCTGCCGCCGCAGCGCTGGGAATCCGTGCTGGATGCAATCAATGTGGCCGCCGGCCCGATGGTCGGCCGCGAGTACGCCGCCCGCTACCTGTCGGCCGAAGATCGTCGCCAGGCCGCATGGATCGTCGACAAGGTGCGCGAAGTACAGATCGAGGCGGTAAAGAACAGCAGCTGGATGAGTGCCGAAGCCAAGACCGAAGCGCAGGCCAAGCTGGCTGCGCTGAAGATCGAGATCGGCACGCCGCTGCGCGACCTGGACTACAGCGTGCAGCCGATGGGTCGCGGCTCGTTCGGTGGCAATATGCTGATCGCGTCGACCTGGCGCCATCGCGAGGAAATGAAGCGCATCGGCAAGGGCAACGCCGACCGTCGCTGGGACGTGCTGCCGCAGCAGCCGTCGCTGGCCTATGACCTGGCGCAGAACCGCCTGATCGTCACCGCCGCGATCCTGCAGGGCCCGGTGTTCAACGCCAAGGCCGACGCCGCCGACAAGTTCGGCAGCTTCGGTGGACTGGTCGGCCACGAGCTGACCCGTGCGATCGATGCCAAGGGCGCGCTGGTCGATGCCAAGGGCGAACTGCGCAGCTGGTGGACCCCGGCCGACAAGACCGCCTGGACCCTGCTCGGCACCCGCGTGGCCGCGCAGTACAGCGCCTACGACTTCCCGGGCGTGAAGGGTGCCAAGGTCAACGGCACGCTGACCCAGGAAGAGAACCTGGCCGACATCGCCGGCCTGGAACTGGCATGGGCGGCGTATGCCGCGCAGGAGCCCAAGGCCAAGCAGGCACAGCAGCAGGGCTTCTTCCGCGCCTGGTCGGCACTGTGGGCACAGCAGCTGTCGCCGAACGAGGCCGCGCGCCGCCTGACCGCCGACATCCGCGCACCGGGCCTGTGGCGCAGCAATGGCACGCTGGCCAACCTGCCGGCGTTCGGTGCCACCTTCAGCTGCAAGGCCGGGCAGCCGATGCAGCGCAGCGAAGCCGACCAGATCAAGGTCTGGCGCTGAGCCCGCTGCCGCACTGGGAGTACAAAGGGCGCCTTCGGGCGCTCTTTTTTTTTGCGAGTGCAGCACGATCCCGGATTAACACCGGGCGTGCTATCGCTGCGGCTTCGTCCAACGTGGAGCCGGACATGGCACACAAGAACACGATCTGCCTCTGGTACGACAAAGGCGCGCTCGAGGCCGCCACCTTCTATGCCAACACCTTTCCCGACAGCGCGGTGAGCGCTGTCCACCACGCCCCGGGCGACTACCCGGACGGCAAGGAAGGCAACGTACTGACGGTCGAATTCACGGTCTGCGGCATCCCCTGCGTCGGCCTCAACGGCGGCACCGCGTTCAAGCACAGCGAAGCCTTCTCCTTCCAGATCCAGACCGAGGACCAGGCCGAGACTGACCGCTTGTGGGACGCCATCGTCAGCAACGGCGGACAGGAGAGCCAGTGCGGTTGGTGCAAGGACCGATGGGGCATTTCCTGGCAGATCAGCCCACGCATGTTGATCGAAGCGGTGACCAGCCAGGACAAGGCACTGGCCAAGCGCGCCTTCAATGCGATGATGCCGATGAAGAAGATCGACATCGCCACCATCGAAGCGGCAATCAAAAAAGGGGACGGAGGGGATTAAGTCGTTTCTTCCCCCCTGTGCGCAGATGCGAATTGCGACTTAATCCCCTCCGTCCCCTTTTTCCGAGGTGCTGATGTCCTGGGATGCGATCATCATCGGTGGCGGCCACAACGGCCTGGTCTGCGCGGCCTATCTCGCACGCGCTGGCAAGAAGGTGCTGGTGCTGGAACGTCGTGGCGTTCTCGGCGGTGCGGCGGTCACCGAGGAATTCCACCCCGGGTTCCGCAACTCGGTGGCGTCCTACACGGTGTCATTACTGCAGCTGAAGGTGATCGACGACCTGCAGCTGCATGCGCATGGGCTGCGCATCATCAATCGCCCGGCCAACAACTTCCTGCCATTGCCGGACGGCCGCTACCTGCTGTCCGCACCGGGCCGCACCCAGGCCGAGGTCGCGAAGTTCTCCGAGCGGGATGCACAGCGGCTGCCCGAATACGAAGCGCGCCTGGAGATCTTCGCCGACGTGCTGCGCGCCTGGGCCCTACGCGCGCCGCCGGACCTGGGTGCAGCAGGCGGTTGGCGTGCGCTGCCCGCCCTGTGGCAGATGGGCCGTCTCGGTCGTGAACTGGCCACGCTGGATGCCTCGCTGCGGCAGGAGCTGCTGGACCTTTTCACGCTGTCGGCGGCCGAGTACCTGGACCGCTGGTTCGAAAGCGAGCCGATCAAGGCGCTGTTCGGCTTCGATGGCATCGTCGGCAACTACGCAAGCCCGTATACACCGGGCAGTGCCTACGTGCTGCTGCACCACGTATTCGGCCAGTGCAATGGCATGAAAGGTGCGTGGGGCCATGCGATCGGTGGCATGGGCGCGATCAGCCAGGCCATCGCCACTGCCGCGCGGGAGGCCGGGGCTGAGCTGCGCGTGGATGCCGGTGTGCAACGCCTGCTGATCGAGCAGGGTCGTGTCGTGGGCGTGGCGCTGGCCAACGGCGAAATCCTGCGCGCACGCGCGATGATCGCCAACGTCAATCCAAAGCTGCTGTACGAGCAGATGCTGGCACCGGAGCAGGTACCGGACGCAACGCGCGAACGCATGGCGAACTGGCGCTGCGGTTCCGGCACGTTCCGGATGAATGTCGCGCTGTCGCAGCTGCCGGACTTCCGCGCTCTGCCCGGTCCCGGCGATCACCTCAGCGCCGGCATCATCATGGCCCCAAGCCTGGATTACATGGACCGTGCCTGGCTGGATGCGCGTCGCAATGGCTGGTCACGCGAACCGATCGTGGAAATGCTCATTCCCAGCACGCTGGACGATTCGCTGGCGCCGCCGGGGAAGCACGTCGCCAGCCTGTTCTGCCAGCACGTGGCGCCCGTGCTGCCCGGTGGGCGTCACTGGGATGATCATCGTGAAACGGTGGCCGATCTGATGATCGCCACCGTTGAACGGTATGCGCCGGGTTTCGCTGGCAGCGTACTGGGCCGCCAGGTGCTGTCACCGCTGGATCTGGAGCGCACCTTCGGCCTGATCGGCGGCGACATCTTCCACGGAGCGCTCAGTGCCAACCAGTTGTTCTCGGCACGGCCGATGGTTGGCCAGGCTGGCTATCGTGGTGCCCTGCCCGGCCTGTATCTGTGCGGGTCGGGAACACATCCCGGGGGCGGCGTGACCGGCGCGCCAGGTCACAATGCGGCGCAGGTGGTGTTGCAGGATCTGTGAGGGCGTGCCAACCAAGGTTGGCACCTGCAGCGTCAAATGATCCTTCGGATCATTTGACGCTGCGCAGATGGTTCGGGCGCTTCGGCGGGCCGGGCGGTCGGCGCTTGTTGAACGGCGGCTGCCCGCGCCAGTAGCGGATCAGCAACCACCCGAACAGCATGCCGCCCAGGTGCGCGAAGTGGGCCACGCCCGGCTGCCAGCCGGTCATGCCCAGCACCAGCTCACCCACGCCGAACAGGATCACGAACGTGCGCGCCTTCATCGGGATCGGTGGGAACAGCAGCATCACCCGCTGGTTCGGGAACAGCATGCCGTAGGCCAGCAGCAGGCCGAACACGCCGCCGGAGGCGCCCAGCACCGTGGCCGGATTCTCCAGCAGCGTTCCCACCAGCAGCTGGCAGACACCGGCACCGGCCACACACACCAGGTAGTACAGCAGGAAGCGCTTCTCGCCCCAGGTCTGCTCCAGTGGTGCGCCGAACATGAAGACCGCAAGCATGTTGAAAAACAGGTGGCCGAAGCTGCCATGCAGGAAGCCATAGGTCAGCAGCTGCCACGGCTGGAAGTTGCCGCCCGGCGAGAACGCATCGAAGCCCTGCTGCAGCGGTTGCAGCATGAACGGCTCGAAGGTCTGCATGCCAAGCAGGAACGGCTGCTGCAGCAGGAACAGGATCGCGTTGGCGATCAGCAGGGCCTTGGTGACGGTTGGCAGTCGCGGGAACATGGGAGCACCGGCATGGAACGACCTCCATCATAGCCGCAGCACCGCGCCTTGTTGGCGACCCGCAGGTCCGGCCTGTTCAGTCGCCAGCGGCGCTCAGCCCGGCCCCCATACGGCAGCATCCAGCGCTACCGCCGGATCGGTCGTGGGCATCCGCACCCGGCCGTTCTCAACCACCACGCCCTCGGCACGCAGCCGCTGCGACTGCTCGCGCCAGCCCGCCGACCCTTCTTCCATGGCGATGCGCCCATCCGAGCGCAGCACGCGGTGCCAGGGCAGGTCCGGGTCGTCGTTCTGGCCCAGGATGCGCGCGGTCAGGCGTGCACGCCCGGGCAGGCCCGCGCGCATCGCCACCTGGCCGTAGCCCATCACCTGCCCCGCCGGGATCGCGCGGATCACCGCCAGGATGCGCGCACGCGCCTGCTCCGGCGTCAGCGCCGCAGGCGGGTCACCAGCAGAACGCCGATCAGCACCAGTACGGTGCCGGCGATCTGCGCCGGCCCCATCGGTTCCTCGAGCAGCCATAGGCTCATCACGATGGTGGAAACAGGGCCCAGCATACCGACCTGTGCGGCCAGCGACGAACCCACGCGCTGCACCGCCAACATGATCGCCAGCACCGGCAGCACCGTACAGACAGTGGCATTGACCAGCGACAGCCACTGTACCGGCGCCGGTGCCTGCCACAGCAGTGGCAGCGGATGGGTCACCGCGAAATGCAGCAGCACCAGCACGCTGGCCACGCAGCTCGCATAAGCGGTCAGCCGCACTGCACCGATACGCGCGACCACCTGCCCGCTGCCGAACAGGTACAGCGCGTAGCTGAGCGCACTGCCCAGCACCAGCAGGCTGCCGACGATGATCTGGCCGCCCTCGCGCTGCAGGTCGTGCCCGAAGGCCAGCAGCACGCCGAGGTAACTCAGCACCAGCGCGCCGATCTGCCAGCGTCCCGGCCGCTGGCGCGCCAGCAGCACGTTGATCAGCAGCACCAGGGTCGGGTTCAAGTAAAGAATCAGCCGCTCCAGGGTCACGCTGATGTACTGCAGGCCCTGGAAATCGAGCAGGCTGGACAGGTAGTAGCCGGTGAAGCCCAGCCACAGCACGCGGGCGCGGTCGGCCCAGGACAGCGGCTCTGCCCGGCGCGCAGCCCACAGTGCCATCAGCACGAACAGCGGCAGCGCCATCAGCATGCGCAGGGCGAGCAGCGTGGTGGCATCGACGCCGTGGCGCAGGCCGAGCTTGACGATGATGGCCTTGCCGGAAGCAGCAATGGCGCCGATCGCAGCCAGGCCGATACCCCCCAGCGCGATGCGGGGGGAAGCCGTAGCAATGCGGGAAGCGGGCGTGGACATCAGGACGACGGCGGGCCGCGCAGAGCGGCCCGGTAAGGCGTGGGGGCGCCCATTGTCGCACGGGCGCCCCCGGTGCCCTGTAGAGCCGAGCCTGCGTTCGGCTTCGCCAAGCCTGGGCGAAAAGCAGCCGAGCGTGGGCTCGGCTCTACAACTGCGGGCTCAGCGCATCAGCACCACTTCCTCGGCCGAGGTCGGGTGGATCGCCACGGTATCGTCGAACTGGGCCTTGGTCGCGCCCATCTTCACCGCCACCGCGAAGCCCTGCAGGATCTCGTCGGCCGCTTCGCCCAGCAGGTGGATGCCCACCACGCGCTCCTCCGGGCCCGCGCACACCATCTTGAACAGGCTGCGCTGGGTGCCGTTGGCCAGCGCCTGCAGCATCGGGCGGAAACGGCTGTGGTAAACGCTCACCTGGTCAAAACGCGCGCGCGCTTCCTCTTCGCTCATGCCCACTGCACCCAGCGGCGGATGCGAGAACACCACGCTGGCCACGTTCTCGTAATCCATCTTCGATTGCGGACGTCCACCGAACAGGCGGTCCATCAGCCGCCGTGAAGCGGCCACCGCCACCGGGGTCAGGCCGACCTTGCCGGCGATGTCACCGACCGCGTGCACGCTCGGCACAGAGGTGGTCTGCCATTCGTCCACCTGCACCTGCTGGTGCTCGCCGATGCCGATGCCGAGCGCTTCCAGACCCAGGCCCAGGCTGTTGCCGCGGCGGCCGGTGGCAAAGAACACCGCATCGAACACGCTGTCGATCGGGCCGTCATGGCCGAACGCACGCACGCGCTCGCCATCGCGCTGCAGTTCGCGCAGGCGATAGTCGAAGTGGATCCGCACGCCCTGCTGCTTCAGGTTCTCGGCCAGTTGGTCGGTCAGCTCGTAGTCGAAGCGCTCCAGCAACCGCTTGCCCCGCACCAGCAGGCTCACCTTGCTGCCCAGTGCCTGCAGCAACCCGGCCAGTTCCACCGCGATGTAGCCACCACCAATGATCGCCACCTCGGCCGGTGCCGCACGCAGATCGAAGAAATCATCGGAAACCAGGCCCAGTTCCGCGCCGGGAATATCCGGACGCAGCGGATGCGCGCCGGTGGCGATCAGGATGTGCTCGGCGCTGTAATGCACGCCGTCACTGCAGGCCACGGTATGCGCATCGAGCAGACGGCCGCGCGCAGGGATGCGCACCACGCCGGTTTCATCCAGGCGCTTGTGGTAGCTGGTGTGGATGTTGGTGATGTAGGCCTGGCGATGGATCACCAGCTCCTTCCACGACAGCGCCGGGCGTGCCTCGACATCGAAGCCCATCGCATTGGCCAGGCCGATGCGCTCGTGAAGATCGGCCGCCAGCCACATCGCCTTCTTCGGCACGCAGCCAACATTGACACAGGTACCGCCCAGTTCGCCCGGTTCCAGCATCGCCACGCGCTTGCCATGCTGCGCTGCACGGATGGCACCGGCCAGGCCGGCGGAACCGCCGCCAAGGACGATCAGGTCGTAATCATAAGGTGCAGTGCTCATCGGAATCGCTCGGGTCGGTAAGGGGCAGGATCGATCGCTGGCGTGCGGCCGCAGACGAGATCGGCGATCAGCTGGCCGGTGCCGGCGCTCATGCTGATGCCGAGCATGCCATGCCCCGCTGCAAGCCAGACGTGAGGATGCGCGGGCGCGCGGCCGATCAGCTCAGCGCATGCGCGCCCATCGCTCACCCCTGCTCCGTCCTGCGCCGCATCGGTGGCCACTGCCAATAGGTCATCGCACGCCATACCCACTCGATCGGGCCGAAGCGGAAATGGCGCAGCCACAGGTGCGAGAAGACCACCTGCGCGGCAAACAGCAGCAGCGCGAACAACAGCTGCACGCTGCGCGGCATCATCTCGAACCTGCCCAGGCCATAGTGGTAGAAGGTCCAGGTACACAGCAGCGACTGACCAAGATAGTGGGTCAGCGCCATGCGCCCGACCGGTGCCAGCCAGGCCAACCGCGCACGCCAATGCACGATCCACGCGAGGTAACCCAGGCACATCGGCAGGCCACCGATCGTCACCAGCGCCATCGCCGCTGTCACCGGCAGGCCGTAGGCACCCGGCGCCAGGTAGGGCTTCCAGGCAATACCCAGCAGCGTGACCACAAGGCCCAGCGGCAGTGCCCCCCAACGCAGCACCGCGTACAGCCGCGGAAAGCGCTCCGGCGTCGCCAACGCGCCGCTGGCGGCGAACCAGCTGCCGATCAGGAACATGCCCAGCACTTCCGGACCGGTGATCAGCAGCGCGCCCATCGAGGTGCCGAACTCGCTCAGGCGCTGCACAGTGGCCTGCGCCCAGCTGCCCTGCCCGTACACCTGCCGCTGCAGGTCGATGCTCTGCTGCGCCTCGGCAAGCATGCCCCGCACTTCTTCGGCCGAAGCCATCGACACCATCGCGCCCACCAGCAGCATCAGCGCAACGCCGCCCAGATAGACGATCACGCCCATCCACGGCAGCCAGCTGCGCGGCGCCTCGCGGCAGGCCAGCAACGGCAACGAGACCAACGCGTACATCACCAGGATGTCGCCGGACCAGACCAGCAGCGCGTGGCACAGGCCGATCAGCAGCAAGCCAGCGCTGCGGCGCAGGTAGAACGGGGTGAAGTCGCGCCCGGCGGCCTCAGCGCGCTGCGCCATCACCGCGAAGCCGGCGCCGAACAGCAGCGAGAACAGGGTGAAGAACTTGCCCTGCACGAACACGTACACAAAGGCATCGGCCCAGTAGTCGATGCCCTGCCAATGCACGTCGATGCCGGTGAAGGCCAGGTCCAGCGGTCCGCTGAAGGCCTCGATGTTCATCAGCAGGATGCCCAGCAGCGCGGCACCGCGCAGCACGTCCAGCACGGCGATGCGTTCGCCGGAAGCGACCGGCTGCAGGGAAGGAGAAGCGGCGTTCACGGGGCGTCCGTCAGGCAGGTCCGCCATTATGCCGCCGGCCCGTACGCCATGGATGGCCGCGCCGTGTTCCAGAAACGCAACGGCCCGCCGAAGCGGGCCGCTGCATCCATCACGATCGTGCTGCGATCAGTGCTGGTGACCGCCGTCGCCGTGGACGTGGCCGTGGTCGATCTCTTCCTTGCCGGCTTCGCGCACGTCGACGATCTCGACGTCGAAGTGCAGGTCCTTGCCGGCCATCGGGTGGTTCAGGTCGACGTCGACGACGCTCATGCCGACCTTCTGCACGGTCACCGCACGCGGGCCGAAGTTGGTCTGCAGCACCACCTGCTGGCCCGGAGCCAGCTTGGTGTTGCCGAAGTGCTTCTTCGGCACGCGCTGGGACAGGCCCTCACGACGCTCGCCGTAGGCATCGGCCGCCTTGACGTCGACGTTGAAGGTCGCGCCGGCTTCCTTGTCCATCATGGCGTTTTCCAGGCCCGGGATGATGTTGCCGTGGCCGATCAGGATCGCCAGCGGCTCGCCGCGGTCCTTGGACGACTCGATCGGCTCCTGGCCGACTTCGGAAACGGTGTAGTGGAAGCGGACAACGCGGTCTTTTTCGATCTTCATGCGCAACTCTGTCTGGATCTGCCGGAGGCAGGCGGGTTGGGGCGGGTTGTCGCCCGGCGGGGACGCCGCCATCATGACGGCCAATCCAAGGTGGCGCATTATCCGGAGATCATGCACATCACGCCAGTTTCGTCCGGCCCGCGCCGGTTTCTCGCCCCGGCCCTGCTGCTGGCCCTGCCCGTGTTGATGACCGCCTGTGGCGGCGGCAAGGCCACCCGCCCGGCGCCGCCCCCGCCGACGGCGAACTGGCCGAAGACCGTGCCGGACAACCCCGAGGCCGCCAACTCGGTGCTGATGCGGGCCATCAGCCTGGTCGGCACGCCCTACCGCTATGGCGGCAACACCCCGGATTCGGGCTTCGACTGCAGCGGCCTGGTCGCCTATGTCTATCGCGAGATGCTGGACCTGCGGCTGCCGCGCACCTCGCGCGACCTGGCCGCGGTACAGGGCCCGAAGATCGATCCGCAGCGCTTGGCCACCGGCGATCTGGTGTTCTTTGGCAGCCGAGGCAGCGTCACCCATGTCGGCATCTATGTAGGTGAGGGGCGTTTCGTGCACGCGCCGAGTACCGGCGGGACGGTACGCCTCGACTCGCTCAGCGGCCCCTACTGGAAAGACCACTACACAGGGGCGAAACGCGTCCTTCGCTAAAATGAACAGGCGATATGTTCAAAACTGTGACGTAAATCACTGCTAAAATAACGTTTTACTAACGGAATTTTTAACTTATCGGCGGTTTTACAGGGCATGATGCCCCATCGTTTTTTTCCTGTGACCGACGCGTGACGACTGACGACCTGAAAAGCGAAGGCCAGACTTCCGTATCTTCACGCAGTGCCCGCCCGTTGTTGCTTGGCCTGGCACTGTGCCTGACCAGCCTTCCGGCCTGGTCGCAGACTGCTCCGAACCGTTCCGATGTGCCCTCGGCCCCGGTGGCCGAGAGCGTCGCCCGACCGGCCGCCAAGGCCGAGGCTGCCGCTCCGCAGCGCAGCCGCGTCGATGCCGCCGCCAGCGCCACGCTGGCCGCCCTGCTGCCGCACCTGGCCGCCAACGACACCATTCCGCTGATGGACCGCTCGGCCGTGGTGGCCGGCGACCTCAGCCGCCTGCTCGCCAACTACGACACCAGCAGCGCCGCCAATGGCAGCGTTGTCGGTACCGCTGCCGACAACGGCAAGGTGCAGTCGCTGCTGCGCCGCGCGATGACCCTGCTGGGCACCCCGTACCGTTGGGGTGGCAGCAACCCGGACAGCGGTTTCGACTGCAGCGGCCTGGTCGGTTATGTGTTCCGTTCGGCCCTGGGCATCGAGCTGCCGCGCGTCTCGCGCGAGATGGCCCACGATGACAACGCCGAACTGATCAACGACCGCACCGCGCTGGCTGCCGGTGACCTGGTGTTCTTCGGCCGCAAGGGCCGCGTCGACCACGTCGGCATCTACGTGGGCGACGGCCGCTTCCTGCACGCCCCCAGCTCGGGCAAGGACGTGCGCGTGGACACCCTGCTCAGTGGCTACTGGGGCAACAAGTTCATGCAGGCCCGCCGGGTCGACCTCTGACCCGCTGGCGCTACGGCGCCACCTGAAAGACAAAAAGCCGCTGCCCCGCAGCGGCTTTTTTGTTTGCGCCCCCCGGTAGGTCGGCATCGCGCCGCCTGCCCTGGTGGGTGCCGACCGTTGGTCGGCACTGCCTCCATCCACGCATGGCGTGGATCTACCAGGACCCGCCTTGGCCGCCACCGCGCCAACCAGCTCCCAAACAAAAGGCCCGCCGGTCAGGCGGGCCTTTCATCTCCACGCAACCTCAGCTGCGTGGCGGAGTCGGGTCAGGATCGTCCACGCCCACATTGCTGGACGGATTGTCATACACCGCCTGGTCGAGCAGCCCGGTTTCCTTGGCCACGAGCACCGGCACCAGCATCTGGCCGGTCACGTTCGTCATCGTGCGCATCATGTCCAGGATGCGGTCGATGGCATACAGGTAACCGATGGTCTCCAGCGGCAGGTTCGCCGCGCTCAGCACCACCGTGGCCATGATCACCGCAGTACCCGGCACGCCGGCGGTGCCGAAGCTGCCCAGCACCGAGGCGATCAGCACCACCACGTACTGCTCCGGGGTCAGCGGCACGCCGCTGTACTGCGAAATGAACACCGCGCACAGCGCCGGATAGATCGCGCCGCAGCCGTCCATCTTGATGCTGGCGCCCAGCGGCACCGCGAACGAACCGTAGTCCTTGTTCACGCCCAGGTTGTGGGTGATCGAACGCAGCGCCACCGGCATCGCAGCGAAGCTGGACGAGCTGACGAACGCAACCTGCATGCCCGGTGCGGCGCCACGGAAGAACTTCAGCGGGTTCAGGCCGTGCGCCAGCAGCAGCGCGCTGTAGACCACCACGATGTGCAGCGCACAGGCCACGTACAACGCCAGCACGAAATGGCCCAGCGGCAGCAGCTTCTCGAACCCATAGCTGCCGACCAGGCCCGCGATCAGGCCGAAGGTGCCGATCGGGGTGACTTCCAGCACGAAGCGGGTCACCTGGATCATGATGTCGCTCATCTGGCCGACCAGCTTGCGCGCCTCGGTCACCTTCTCGCCCAGCTTGACGATGGCAAAGCCCACCAGGCCGGCGAAGAAGATCACCGGCAGGATCGAGCCGCGACCCGCGGCCAGCACGGTCTCACCGGCCGCGTTGACCTTGGTGCCGATGCCGGACAGCGCATAGAAGACGTTGGCAGGCACCACGTCCAGCAGCACCTGCACCACGCTGGGCACTTCGCGCGGCACGTAGTTGCTGGCCATCGACAACTGCAGGCCACCCGCGCCGGGCTGCAGCACCGTACCCACGGCCAGGCCGACACACACTGCCAGCGCGGCGGTGATCACGAACCACAGGAAGGTGCGCCCACTGAGCGCGGCCACGGACTTCTGCCCGTGCAGCGACGAGATCGCGTTGATGACCGCGAAGAACACCAGTGGCACGGCGATCATCTTGATCAGGGTGACGTACAGCTCGCCGAGCGGGCCGAACCACGTTTCCGCGGCCGGGCCGAGCGCCCAGCCGGCCAGCGCGCCGAGCACGAAGCCACCGACCACGCGCTGCCAGAACGGAATCCGCAGCCAGGCAGAGACCAGCTTCATAGGCAATCCAGAGGGGAAGGAAGGGATGCTGGCACGATAGCCCAAGGCAGCCCGCAGAACGACCGCCCGGCCGGCAAATCAGTGTGTCATCGGCGTGCCTTGCTGGGGCGGGCATAATGAATGTCCCGTTACAGTTTGTGAGATCCCAGCGTCCATGCGTCGTTCCGTCTCCCTGTTGGCCGCCTGCGCCACCACCCTTCTGCTGGGCGCCTGCGCCAGCTCCGCCCCCGCGTCCGCCCCGGCCGGCCTGAAGGTCACCGTCGATCCCGTCGCCCATCCGGCCGGCGAGACCCCGCAGTGGTGGTACCGCAGCGGGGCCGCCCAGGCTGCGGCCAATGGTGCGATGTACGGCAAGGCCAAGAACGTCATCCTGTTCCTCGGTGACGGCATGAGCCTGACCACCGTGGCCGCCTCGCGCATCTACGAGGGCCAGCGCAAGGGCGGCTCCGGCGAGGAGAACCTGCTGTCCTGGGAACGCTTCCCGGCCACGGCGTTCAGCAAGACCTACAACACCGATTCGCAGACGCCTGATTCGGCCGGCACCATGACCGCCATCACCACCGGCGTGAAGACCCACATGGGCGCGATCGGCGTCAGTGCCGGAAGCCGCACCGACTGTGCCGACAGCCTGTCCAAGGACCTGCTGACCTGGCTGCAGCTGGCCGACAGCGCCGGCCTCGCCACCGGCGTGGTCTCCACCGCTCGCCTGACCCATGCCACCCCCGCTGCCACCTACGCGCACTCGCCCGAGCGCAACTGGGAAAACGACACCGACCTGACTGAAGCAGCCAAGGCGGCCGGCTGCAAGGACATCGCCCAGCAGCTGCTGTCGACCTCGCGCTATGGGCGCGGTCCGCTTGTCGCCCTTGGTGGCGGCCGTGGTGAGTTCACCACCGTGGAAGAGCGCGACCCGGAATACGACGACAAGGTCGGCCAGCGCCTGGACGGCCGCAGCCTGGTCCAGGAATGGCAGCAGGCGCATCCGCAGGGTGCCTATGTCTGGAACAGCAAGCAGCTGGCCGCCGCCGCAAATGCGCCGGCCATCCTTGGCCTGTTCGAGCCGGACCACATGCGCTACGAGTACGAGCGCCCGCAGGATCCGGGCGGTGAGCCGAGCCTGGCCGAACTGACGGCTGCAGCGATCAAGAACCTTTCCAGGCACCCGGAAGGCTACGTGCTGATGATCGAAGGCGCGCGTATCGACCACGCCAACCACAGCGGCAATGCCTACCGTGCACTGACCGAGACCGTGGCGCTGTCCGATGCGGTGCGCGTGGCCAACGAGCTGACCTCGGCCGACGACACCCTGATCATCGTCACCGCCGACCACTCGCACACGCTGAACTTCGTCGGCTACCCGGCACGCGGCAACCCGATCCTGGGCAAGGTGAAGGACAAGGGCGGCGAAGACGGCGCCGGCAAGCTGGACTACGCCCTGGACGGCACCGGCCAGCCGTACACCACGCTGAGCTACGCCAACGGCCCAGGCCACACCGGCAGCAGCAACCAGCAGCCGGCCGGGCCGAAGCGCTACCCGCACAACCCAAGCAGCTTCGAACCGGCCAACGGTCGCCCGAACCTGCGCGAGGTCGACACCGAGCATCCGGACTACATGCAGGAAGCGCTGGTGCCGATGAAGTCCGAATCGCATGGTGGTGAGGACGTCGGCATCTGGGCACGTGGCCCGGGCAGCAAGGCGATCCGCGGCACGCTGGAACAGAACGCGATCTACCACATGATCGTGCAGGCCACCCCAGCCCTGCGCGAGCGCCTGTGCCAGGCCGGCACCTGCGATGACAAGGGCGTCCCTGTGCAGTTGCCGGCACCGACGGCCTTCGAACGCAAGGCCGAGGCCAAGTGATCGCGCGGCAGGCCCGCCCTGCCCCTGCCAGCGGCCGCTTTGCGCGGTCGCTGGCAATGCTTGGCGTGCTGGTCAGTGCCAATGCACAGGCACAGGCACCGGCATGCAAGCTGCTGACCGACGAACACGGGTTGTGGCCGCTCCCCAACTGCGAGGTGGTCGATCACCGGCTGAAGATCAGCGCCGATACGCTGAAGGACCTGAACTACGACGACCACGGCCTGGCCGTGGTGTATGCCGACCAGGGCTTCCACTACGTCGACCGCACGGGCCACAGCCTGCCGGTGCTGACCTGGGACAACGGCCCGGAAACTCCGCAGGAAGGCCTGCTGCGCGCACGCGTCGGCCACCGCGTGGGCTACTTCGACCTGAAGTTCCGCCAGGTGGTGCCCGGCACCTTCGATTTCGGGTGGCCGTTCCAGGACGGCGTGGCCGAGGTCTGCAACGGCTGCCGTCGCGGCACGCCGGATGCCGATGGCCACACGCCGATGGAAGGCGGAGAGTGGTTCCGCATCGACCGCGCGGGCCGCCGGGTGAAGTAGGTTTTTCTGCAGGGCTGCGCCCTGCACCTGCAGATGCAACGGCAACGGCCGAAGCAACAGCAACAGCGTGTATTCCGTGGGATGGCGGGGCACCGTGGGTGTGCGGGGACGGCGCAAGTACGTCCATGTGGCCTTGGTCGCCGCATCCATGCGGCTCACACCCCGCAAACCCACAGTGCCCCGCCTTCGACAGTTTTCCGGTGGCCAGTAGATCCACGCCACGCGTGGATGAAATCTGTCAGATATCGAAATAAATAGGGGTCAGATCCGTTTTCCGCAGGAAAACGGATCTGACCCCAAGAGCAATTCCGACAGTTCGCAGGAATCTGTCGAAGGCGGGGTGGGTCCGGTTGCGGGGGCGTGAGCCGCATGGATGCGGCGACCGAGCTTACATGGACGTACTTGCAGCGCCCCCCGCAACCGGGCCTACCCCGCCAATCCTCAGGAAACCAGCTTCGGCTGTTGCTTCGGCTCTTGCCGTGGCGTGGCCTCTGCAGGTGCAGGGCGCAGCCCTGCCAAGCAAACCCCACCCTATACTTGCCGCCGTGACTGCCTTCCCTGCCCTCGTTCCGCTGGATGCGCCGCTGCTGGTGGGTTACAGCGGCGGTGTCGACTCGACCGTGCTGCTGCACTGGCTGTGGCGCTGCGCACAGGCCTCCGGCACGGCGCTGCGTGCGGTGCACGTACACCATGGCCTGCAGGCCGATGCGGACGCCTGGGTGCTGCATTGCCAGCAGCAATGCGCGGCACTGGGCATTGAACTGGCCGTGCATCACGTGCAGGTCGACAAGCGCGCGGGCCTCGGCCTTGAAGGCGCGGCGCGGCAGGCACGACGTGCAGCGTTCGCCGCCGAACTGCGCGACGGCGAAACGCTGGCACTGGCGCAGCACCAGGACGATCAGGCCGAGACCTTCCTGCTGCGTGCCCTGCGCGGATCCGGCGTCGATGGCCTTGCCGCGATGTCCGCACACAGCCGCCTTGGCGAACAACCTCTATGGCGGCCGCTGCTGGCGGTGCCACGCAGCGCACTGCTCGACTACGCGCGCCAGCACGCGCTGCGCTGGATCGAAGACCCCAGCAATGGCCACGACCACGCCGATCGCAACTTCCTGCGCCTGCAGGTGCTGCCGTTGCTGCGCCAGCGCTGGCCGCATGCGGCTGCGGCATTGGCGGGCAGCGCAATGCACTGCGGGCAGACCCGTGCTCTGCTGGACGAGGAAGACGCCGAGCTGATCGCCCACCTGGAAGTGGCACCACGCGTGCTTTCGCTGCAACTGCTGCGCCAGGTGTCACCGGGGCGTGCCGCGCGCGTGCTGCGCGCCTGGGTGATCGGCCACGGTGCCGCCCCACTGCCGGCCACGGTACTGCAGCAGGGTCTGCACGAACTGCTGCCGGCCAGCAACGATCGCCAGGCGCGGGTGCGCTGGCACGAGCATGCCATCCAGCAATGGCGCGATCACGCCTATCTGCTGCCCGCACAGCTGCCATCGCTGCCCCGCGGGTGGCAGGCCGAATGGGATGGGCGTGCCCCCCTGCCGCTGCCCGATGGTGGTCAACTGCGCCTGCGGGGCGCCGTGGCCTTCGAACGCCCGCTTCAGGTCCGTGCGCGCGTGGGCGGCGAGCGCATCGTGCTGCCCGGTCGCCCGCATTCGCATGCACTGAAGGACTGCCTGCAACGCGAGCACCTGGCGCCCTGGCGGCGCGCCCAGCTGCCGCTGATCTTCGATGGGCCACAGTTGCTCGCTGCCGCCGACGTGGTCATTGCGGCCCCTCTGCAAGCCTGGTTGCAGGCCCAGGATGCTCAGCTGCAGTGGCGTCCCGGCGGCTGGTGAATTGACCCCCGCGCGCAGCCCGTCCACACTTGCCGCATGGCCAAGAAGTCCCCTGAAAACGCCTCCCCGGTCGCCCAGTTCGAGCAGTCGCTCGAATCGCTGGAACAGCTGGTGGAGCAGATGGAAACCGGCGAGCTGAGCCTGGAAGCCTCGCTCAGTGCTTACGAACGCGGCGTCGGTCTGTACCGCCAGTGCCAGCAGGCGCTGGAACAGGCCGAACTGCGCGTGCGCCTGCTCAGCGATCCGGCGCAGCCGGAAGCATCCGAGCCTTTCGATCCGCCCAGCCATGACGGCTGAGGTTCTGTTCGCGCGCTGGCGCGACCGTATCGAAAGCCAGCTCGACGCCGCCCTGCCCTCGCCCGCCGAAGCACCGCAGCGCCTGCACCAGGCCATGCGCTATTCGGTGCTGGGCGGTGGCAAACGCATGCGACCGCTGCTTGTGTACGCCAGTGGCCATCTGTTTGGCGCGCAGCCTGAACACCTTGACGCAGCGGCGATGGCCGTCGAGCTCATCCACGCCTATTCGCTGGTGCACGACGACCTGCCGGCGATGGACGATGACGCGCTGCGACGCGGCAAGCCGACCACCCACATCGCCTTCGACGAAGCCACCGCGATCCTGGCCGGTGACGCCCTGCAGACCCGCGCCTTCGGTCTGCTGGCCGATGCGCCGCTGCCGGCCACGCTGCGCGTGGCCTGCCTGCAGACCCTGGCCCACGCCTCCGGCGCCTCCGGCATGTGCGGTGGCCAGGCGCTGGACATCGACGCCACCGGCCAGCAGCAGACGCTGGCGGCACTGACCCGCATGCATGCGCTGAAAACCGGCGCGCTGATCCGCGCAGCGGTGCGCATGGGGGCGCTGTGCGGCCAGGCCCACGAACCACAGCTGGCCCAGCTGGACGGCTTCGCCGACGCGCTCGGCCTGGCCTTCCAGGTCCGCGATGACATCCTCGATGTCGAAGCCAGTTCCGAACAGCTGGGCAAGACCGCCGGCAAGGACCAGGCGCAGGACAAGAGCACCTTCCCCGCGCTGCTCGGCATGGACGGTGCGAAGGCGCAGCTGCGCGAACTGGCCGCACGCATGCAGGCCACGCTGGCCGACTATGGCGAAGAAGCCGATGCGCTGCGCGCGCTGGCAACACTGGCGGTGGAACGCGATCACTGATCGCTGGCGTGACGTTGGCGCCAAACAGGAACGCCCGGCAATGCCGGGCGTTCCTGTTTGCGCACGCAGACGGTATTACTTGACCAGGCGCAGCGCGAACGGGTAGCGGTAGGCTTCGCCGTTGTTGGCCTTCACAGCGGCGATGATGCACAGAACAAGGTTGGCCACGTACACGATCGGCATCAGGATGGCGCCGATGACGACGAAGCTGAGGACTACGCAGACCAGCACGGCGATGGCAACGGTAATCTGGAAGTTAAGTGCTTCCTTGGACTGATCGGTCACGAAGCCCTTGCCCGCATCATCCTTGTTGATCAGCCAGATGATCAGGGCACCGATGAAACCGGTGAAGATGCCCAGCAGGTGCGCGGCCAGCGCCATCGTGCGCTGGTCGGCCGGGGCATTGGTGGTTGCCGGCGGCGGCGGGACGTTATCGAATTCACTCACGACAAAACTCCTTTTCATTGGGTGGTCTTGACCCACCAGCACCAAGCTGGATGCGTCAGGCGGGCATAGCTTACGCCATCGATGCCATCAATCATTACCGGCAATGGTCATCCGCCCCAGCAGGATCGAGCCGGTCCGGATGTGCGAGCGCGGGTCGACGTCGCTGCCGACCGCCTCGATGCTGCTGAACATCTCGCGCAGGTTGCCGGCGATGGTGATGCCGTCCACCGGGTACTGGATCTCGCCGTTCTCGACACGGAAGCCGCCGGCGCCGCGCGAATAGTCGCCGGTCACACCGTTCACACCCTGCCCCATCAGCTCGGTCACCAGCAGGCCGTCACCCATCTGCCGGGCGATCTCTTCGAGCGAGCCGGCATTGGCCGCCAGCTGCAGGTTGTGCACGCCGCCAGCATTGGCGGTGGTCTGCAGGCCCAGCTTGCGCGCCGAATAGCTGCCCAGCACATAGCGCTGCAGCACGCCGTCACGGACCAGCGCCGAAGCACGGGTGGCCACGCCGTCGCCATCGAAGGCGGCCGAGCGCAGGCCGCGGCGCAGGTGCGGCAGTTCGTCAATCTGCATCCACTCCGGGAACAGGCGCTGGCCGACGCTGTCCAGCAGGAAACTGGCCTGGCGGTACAGCGCGCCGCCGGACACCGCCGAAAGCAGGTGGCCGACCAGGCTGCGCGCCACTTCCGGGGCGAACAGCACCGGCATGCTGCCAGTGGCCAACGAACGCGGCTGCAGGCGGGCCACGGTGCGCTCGGCGGCGCGGCGGCCGACCAGACCCACGTCTTCCAGGTCCTCCTGCGCCAGCGCGCTGGTATACCAGCCATCGCGCTGCATGCCGTCGCCCTGCCCGGCGATCAGCGCGCAACCGATCGAATGGTGGGTGCCGCGCTCACGGCCGAAGAAGCCGTGCGAATTGGCGTACACCGACAGGCTCTGCATGCTCGACACGGAAGCGCCATCGGAATTGCGGATCTGCGCATCGGCCTCGCGGCCAGCCGCCTCGCAGGCCAGGGCCAGGTCCACCGCCTCATCGGCCTGCAGCGCCCACGGGTGCCAGCCATCCAGGTCCGGGAAGTCGGTGGCCATCAGCGCGGCCTCGGCCAGGCCGGCGGCCGGGTCATCCTCGGTATGCCGGGCGATCGCGCAGGCCTGCTCGACCGTGGCGGCCAGGCTGGCCTCGTTCAGGTCGCCAGTGCTGGCACTGCCCTTGCGCTGCCCGAAATAGACGGTCACGGCGATGCCACGGTCACGGGTGGACTGCACGGTCTCGACCTCGCCGAGGCGGACATTGACCTCCAGGCCGCGGTCCTCGCTGCAGCTGACCTCGGCCTGGCTGGCGCCCAGCGCGCGGGCGCGGTCGAGCAGCTGCTGGGAGAGGTCGGCCAGCCGTTCCAGCCGGGCCAGGCTGTCGTCGCCGACGGCCACTTCAGGGGCGATCACGTTCAATGCTTTATCCTGTACGGGTTGGGCCCGGCATCACGCCGGGCGACTTTTTTTGAAATCAGGTAGGGACGATGCGCGGACGCGACGAAGAAACCGGTGAATTCCACGACAAGAGCCGCAGCCAGAACCGGCGCGATGCACTCGACGTGCTGGCCCTGGGTGAGAAGCTGGTGTCGCTGACCCCGGCCCAGCTGGCGCGCCTGCCGATTCCGGAAGACCTGCTGCCGCACATCGCCGAGTGCAAGCGCATCACCGCCCACATCGCCCACAAGCGCCAACTCGCGTTCCTGGCCAAGCACATGCGCCGCGAAGAAGAGGCCACGCTGGATGCGATCCGCGATGCGCTGGACGCCAACAGCGAAACCGGCCGCCGCGAAGTGGCGATGATGCACCGCGTGGAAGACTGGCGCGACCGCCTGCTGGCCGAGGGTGACAAGGCGCTGGCCGCTCTGCTCGATGACTATCCGCAGGCCGACCGCCAGCAGCTGCGCACGCTGGTACGCAACGCGCAGGCCGAGAAGGCCAGGAACAAGCCGCCGCGCGCTTACCGCGAGATCTTCCAGGTGCTGCGCGGCCTGATGCTGCCGGCCGCGCTGGGCCTGAAGGCCGGCGCCGAAGACACCGACCACATCGGGACCGGCGAAGCCGACGAGGACTGAGTCCGCGCCGGCCCGGGCGGTTGCTGTGGCCATCGCCACGCTCAGGCCTGGGTACCGCCGACGGTGATGCCCTCGATCAACAGCGAGGGCTGGCCGACACCCACGGGCACACTCTGCCCGTCCTTGCCGCAGATGCCCACGCCCTCGTCCAGGGCCAGGTCATTGCCGACCATGCGCACCTTCTGCATGGTTTCCGGGCCGTTGCCGATCAGGGTCGCGCCCTTCACCGGCGTGGTGATGCGGCCGTCCTCGATCAGGTAGGCCTCGGTGGCCGAGAACACGTACTTGCCACTGGTGATGTCGACCTGGCCACCGCCGAAGTTGACCGCGTACAGGCCCTTCTTCACCGAACGGATCATCTCCTGCGGGTCGTGCTCGCCGGCGCGCATGTAGGTGTTGGTCATGCGCGGCATGGTCAGGTGCGCGAACGATTCACGGCGCCCGTTGCCGGTCGGCGCCATGCCCATCAGCCGCGCATTGAGGCTGTCCTGCATGTAGCCGACCAGGATGCCGTCCTCGATCAGCGGGGTGCACTGGCTGGGGTGGCCTTCGTCGTCGATGTTCAACGAACCGCGGCGGCCGTCGAGGGTGCCGTCGTCGACGATGGTCACCCCCGGTGCCGCCACACGCTCGCCGATGCGGCCGGCGTAGACGCTGGTGCCCTTGCGGTTGAAGTCGCCTTCCAGGCCGTGGCCGACCGCTTCGTGCAGCAGCACGCCCGGCCAACCCGGGCCGAGCACCACCGGCATCATGCCGGCCGGCGCCGGCACCGCTTCCAGGTTCACCAGCGCCTGGCGCAGCGCTTCCTGGGCAAGGGCTTCGGGGCGGCCGCTGGCAAACAGGTCTTCGTAGCCATAACGGCCACCGCCACCGGCATAGCCGGACTCGCGACGGCCGTTGTGCTCGACGATCACCTGCACATTCAGGCGTACCAGCGGACGCACATCGGCCGCCAGCACACCGTCGCTGCGGGCGATCAGCACCGTATCGACGCCGCCGGACAGGCTCACCATCACCTGCTTCACGCGCGGGTCGGCGGCACGCAGGTAACCATCCAGGCGCTTGAGCACCTCGACCTTGGCTTCGTTGCCGATACCATCGATCGGGTCCAGCGCCGGGTACAGTGCACGCGCATTGCCGCGCAGCAGCGATCGCCCGGACTGCGCACCGCCCTCACGCGAGATCGCGCGCGCCGACTGCGCCGCCGCCAGCAGCGCGTCGGCATGGATGTCATCGGAGTACGCAAATCCGGTCTTCTCGCCGGAAATCGCACGTACGCCCACGCCCTGCTCGATGGAATGGGCACCGTCCTTGACGATGCCGTCTTCCACGCTCCAGCTCTCGCGGCGGGCGTGCTGGAAATAAAGGTCACCGAAGTCGACACCGGGGCCGAGCAACTGGCCGAAGGTGCGCTCCAGGCCAGCGGTATCCAGGCCGCCGGGGCGCAGCAGGCGGTCTTGGGCAAGCGTCAGGGCGATATCAGTCATGGTTTCGATCTGGGGGTGCGGGGGCGCTCAGGCAAGCCCCGTGAACAGGGAACCGCGCTCAGCGCGAGCGCGGCAGGTCGGTGACGGTCGGCGGAATGCCCGGTGCAGACGCCGGCTCGGGCGGTGATGGGGACTTGTCGCGGCTGCGCTCGATCACTTCCACCTTCGGCTCCTTCCATGGACCGGTCACCTTGTAGGTTCGGGCGCCAATCTCGCCCAGCGGCTTGGACAATACCGCATTGGTGGCCGCGCCCAGCGCGGCCCCCACCGGGCCGCCGGCCACCGCACCGACCACGGTCAGCAGGTTGCCCGCGCGCGGGTTGACGTCGATGGTCTGGTCGAACCGCTGATTGCGCAGGTCGGCCTGGCCACGGATGGTGATGTTGGCCGCCGGGCCTTCGATCAGCACCTTGTCGGTGCGCGCCATGCCCTGGCCGAACTGCATGCTGCCGTCGATCTGGTTGAACGCGAAGCCCTTGGAGAAAAAGTCGCGGAAGTCGAACATCAGGCGCCGCGGCAGCTGCGCGACGCTGAGCAGGCCCAGCACGCGGCCGGCGCCTGGCTCCAGCTCCAGCAGCTGGCCATTGCGCGCGTGCAGGTCGAGACTGCCCTGCAGGTTGCCCAGCTGGAAGTCCGACGGGCCTCCGCTCCACGAGGCCTGCAACTGCGCCTGGCCGGAACCGCCGCGCAACTGGCCGCCGTAATCAAGATTCCGCATCAACCCACCCAGATCCTCGCTGCGCACCTGTGCGGTCAACTCGGTACGGGCACCACCGGTCCGGCCCAGCCAGCGACCGCTGATGTCGATCTCCTGGTCCGGCGCACGGAAACGCAGCGCATCCACGTTCAGGCCATTGGCCAACGGTCGCGTGCGCAGCACCGCCTGGCCCAGCACCACCTTGCCGAACTTCAGGTCGGCAATGTCCAGCGCGAACGGCGGCAGCTTGGCCGGGTCCATGTCGTTGGCACCGGCCTGTACCCGCGCCGGTGCAACCGGCGCGCCCGGTGCCGCCGGCAGTGACTGCCAGTGCACGCGGTCAAGCTGGCCACTGATCGTGCCACCGTCCGCATTGGGGACGGTCAGGCGTCCGGCCAGCGACGGGCCGTCCAGCCGCACATCCAGTGCCTGTGAGCCCGGGTGCAGCTGCAGCCGGGTCTGCTCGAACACGCCGCCGATCAGCTTCAACTGGCCAACCTGGACGTCCACCGCTCGCAGCGGCATCGCATCGTCGTCCCCGCCACCCCGCGCCAGGCCGATCCACTCCAGCGCATCCAGCGTCGCGCTGCGGCCATTGACCGTCAGCCCGCTCGGCGGCGGCTCACGATCAACATGGTCACTGCCCAGCGTGACCTGCACGCCGGTCTGGTTGTTGTGGCTGCGTGCGGCCAGGGCCAGGCGCTGGCCGAAGGCCACATCGATGCGGCCGGCGCCCATCGGCAACTGCGCGGCCACCGTGGTCGCCAGCGGTTCGGCGGCCGGCTTGTCCAGCGGTGCCGGCAGGTCCAGCCGGGTGCCGACCAGGTCCGAACTCAACCGCAGTTCACTCGGCGGCGCGGGCGCGCCCGGGGCCACCTTGGGCAGGTTGACCGCGATGGTCCACGCAGAAGTGCCGGTGATGTAGGGCTTGAGCCAGGTCATTTCCGGTGCGCGGTCGATCAGCACCCCGGCATCAAGGCGGGCCGTCAGCTGCGATTCGAAGGCGCGCGTGCTGTCGTGCACGTAGCCGCCGGCACGCAGGCTCAGCCGTCCTTCCTGGCCGAGGTGGCGCACCGCCAGGTCCTCGGCACCGAAACCGCCATTGCTGTAGCGCGCCTGCCCGTGCATGTTGTCAAAGGTCAGCTGGAAGCGCTTGTCGACCAGCTTCACGCCGGCCAGATCGACCGTGCCCTGCAGGTGGCCCTCGCCCTCGTCCTGATGCAGCGGCTGCAGCAGATCGAAGGTCACATGGGCCGGACCACTGGCCACCAGATTGTCCAGGGTATCGCCGTAATCCTTGTGCAACGGGCTCTGGCGCAGCATCGCCAGCAGCTTGCCGGCCTCGCTCGGCGCGTCGGCACGTACGTACAACGGCTGGTGCCCGAAGTCCGGAATGCCCGCTTCGAATTTCTGTACCGCCACGCCGGCAAGATCACCCCGTCCACGCATGTCGAAGCCAGGGCCGATGAAGGCGATGTCGGCGTCGACCTGGCTCATCAGCGGCCAGTCGTGCTGGAAGCGGATGTCGCCATTGGTGATGTGGCCGGTGGCCTCGAAGCGGCCATCATTGTTGTCGAACGGCCAGTCGTCCAGGTCACCGGTGACCAGGCCGACACCACCACGCACCTGGCCGCCAGCCAGCGCCATGTCCAGCCAGTCGGTGGCGCCCTTGCTCATCTTGGAGTGGATCCAGAAGCGCTTGGCCGCCGTCATCGGCACGTCGTCCAGCTTGGCGGCCAGCTGCAGCCACGGCCGCGTACCGTCGCCCTGGAACCAGACGCCGCCGCGCACGTCGGCCGCGTAGTCGGTGCCTTCCACGCGCATCGCCGGCGTTCCGATCCGCCAACCGCCGCCCTCGTCGCGCCACCCCACGACCTGTCCGGCCAGATGCAGGTCATGCCGCACGCCAAAGCCGGTCGGCCAATCGAACTGCAGCTGCCGTTGCGGCTGCAGCTGCAGGCTGAAGCCATCGGCGTCGCCTTCAAAGCGCCCGCCCAGGCCGCGCAGGCCGGGCGAGTTGCCCACGCTGGCGAAACCCAGCGACTGCAGTTCACCCTGCGCCCACAGGGGGCCATCGTGTTCGCCCGACAGCTGCAACGCGCGCACGTCCAGCTGCGGCCTGGACAGGAACAGCCAGCGCCGCAGACCCGGTTCAAGGAGATTGCTCAGGGCCAGCCCGCGCAGCGCGGTACCGACCTGCACCGCACCGGCGTTCACCCGCAGCTGCTTGCCGACCTGCAGCTGCAGGCCATCGAGCTGCTGTGCGCCATCTTCGGTCTTCAGGCGCAGGCGCGGCACCTGCAACGCCCAGCCATCGGCCTGGCGCTGCCAGCGCAGGCGGGCCTGCAGCCGCTGCAGCTGCAGCTGCGGCGCTGCCACGCCGGGCATCGGTGCACCGTCGACGCGCACGTCCCGCAGGTCCGAATCGGTGGTCAGCGCGACCGGCGCGAAATCACGCAGGGTCAGCCACAGGTTCAGCTCGCCCTTGCCCTCGCGCAGGCGCACGCCGCCGGCCGCCAGCAAGGGCGACCAGGCATGGAAATCGACCGGGTCGGCACCCAGCCAGGCCTGGCCGTTGCCGCGCATGCGGTCCACGTCCAGTACCGCGGTCAGCGGCAGCGCTTCGGCCTGCGCCCAGGCGCGTACACCCACGCGCAGGCGATCACCATTGACCCGCATGCGCAGGTCGATGCGCGGCAGCGTGGTGTCGATGCCGATCCCCGGCGCGTGCACGCCCAGGCGGCCGCCGATCACCTGCAGCTCGCCGAGCCGGCGCAACCCATCCAGCGGATCCCCCCCGTTGTCGGATTGCGGCAACCCGCGCACCGACCAGCGTCCGTCTTCGCCCTGCTGCAGGTCCAGGGCCAGGCCACGCAGGCGCAATTCGGTCAGCGAGCGCCCGGGCAGCAGCCCGCTGTACATCGATACCAGCACCTCGGCCTCGCCGATCGCCAGGCCCTGCCCGGCACCGATGCGCAGGCCCTTCAGCTGCAGCAGCGGGCCACGACGGGTCCAGGTCGTCTGCAGCTGCTCGAAACGCACTGGCTGGCCGGCCCGCTCACTCAGCCAGGCGGCGATCCTGTCGGGATGACGCTCGGCCAGCGGCAGCAGCTGGCTGAAGGTACCCACCAGCAGTGCAAGCCCGACCAGGCCCACCGCACAGGCGGCAATGAAATGACGGCGGATCCTTCGCAGTCGCAGGCGCGGCGGCGCGCTCATCGGCCACCGCCGGCCTGCAGCCGGCGAGGATCAGAGCAGAACGACATCGAATTGCTCCTGCAGGTACTGCTCGTCCGCCTGGAAGCGGATGCTCTTGCCGAGGAACTCTTCCAGCTCGGCCACCGCCGAGGATTCCTCATCGGTGATGCGCGCGACGACCTTGGTCGATGCGATCACCAGCAGGCGCGCGGCATCGAACTGGCGCACGGCACGGGTGATCTCGCGGAAGATCTCGTAGGTCACCGTCTCGGTGGTCTTGATGCTGCCGCGGCCACTGCACTGCGGGCAGGTCTCCGACAGCTGGCGCTCCAGGCTTTCCACCGTGCGCTTGCGGGTCATTTCCACCAGGCCCAGCGGCGAGAAGTCGTACACCGTGGTCTTGGCATGGTCGCGGGCCAGCGCCTTTTCCAGCGTGCGCAGCACCTGACGGCGATGCTCTGCATCATCCATATCGATGAAGTCGATGATGATGATGCCGCCCAGGTTGCGCAGCCGCAGCTGACGCGCCACTGCCTGCGCCGCTTCCAGGTTGGTGCGGAACACCGTCTCTTCCAGGTTGCGCTGGCCGAGGAACGAGCCGGTATTGACGTCGATGGTGGTCATCGCCTCGGTCTGGTCGATCACCAGGTAGCCACCGGACTTGAGCGGCACCTGCTTGTCCAGCGCGCGGCCGATCTCGTCTTCCACGCCGAACATGTCGAAGATCGGGCGGTCGCCGGAATACAGCTCCAGCTTTTCGGCCAGCACCGGCATGTACTTGGCGACGAAAGCCTGCAACTGGCCGAACGTCTCCTTCGAGTCCACCTTCACCTTGTCCACGTCCTTGCGGATCAGGTCGCGCACGGACCGCAGCGGCAGGCTCAGGTCTTCATAGATGATGCTGCACGACGGCGCTTCGCGGCCGCGGCGCTCGACCACGTTCCACACGCGCGACAGGTAGGCGATGTCCTCGGCGATGGCCTCGGCCGGCTGCCCTTCGGCGTTGGTCCGCACGATGTAACCGTAGCCACCATGCTGTGCCGACAGTTCGGTCACCAGCGCCTTCAGGCGGGCGCGCTCGGTTTCGTCCTCGATGCGCGCCGACACGCCCACTACCTTGGACTGCGGCAGCAGCACCATGTAGCGCGAGGGAATGCTGATCTGCGTGGTCAGGCGGGCGCCCTTGGTGCCGATCGGGTCCTTCACCACCTGCACCACGATGTCCTGGCCGTCACGCAGCAGCTCGACGATCGGCACGCTGGCCGGCGGCGGCAGGGTGGTGTTCTCGGTGTCGGCGCTGGCCACCGGCGCCGGGCGCACCACGTCGTTGGCGTGCAGGAACGCGGCGCGCTCCAGGCCGACTTCGACGAAGGCGGCCTGCATGCCGGGCATGACCCGCTGCACCTTGCCCTTGTAGATGTTGCCGACCACGCCACGGCGCCAACCGCGCTCGATGTGCAGTTCCTGCAGCATGCCGTTTTCGATCACCGCGACCCGGGTCTCGCGCGGGGTCACATTGACCAGGATTTCCTCAGACATCGGCAGCCTCCCTGGCGGCATCGGCAGTGGGGACCGGCACGCCACAGCGCGCCAGCAGACGATCGGTATGCAGCAGCGGCAGCCCCATCACGCCGGAGTAGCTGCCGGAAAGATGTTCGATCCAGCGTTCGGCCCCGCCCTGGATGGCATAGGCACCGGCCTTGTCCAGCGGCTCGCCGGTGGCGACATAGGCGGCGATGTCGGCGGCGTCGATCGGGGCGAAGGTCACCTCGGAAATGACCAGCTCGCTGTCCAGGCCGCCCGCACCGACCACCACCACGGCGGTCATCACCTGGTGGGTGCGCCCGGCCAGCCGCGCCAGCATCGCCCGCGCGTCAGCGGCATCGACCGGCTTGCCGAAGACCTCGCCATCCAGCACGACCTCGGTATCCGAACCAAGCACCCGCGCCTGCGGGTCGTCGGCCAGCACCCGGGCCAGCCCGGCGCGCGCCTTGTCGGCGGCGACCCGGCATACATACTGTTCGGCGCTTTCAGTGGCCGCGCGCTGCTCGACGACCTCTAGGTCAAGGGCCTGGAAGGGGCGTCCGAGTCGGGCCAGCAGCTGGTTGCGTCGGGGGGAGCGGGAAGCAAGATAGAGCATCGGCACAGCATAACCTGAGGCCGCCACCTGAATCGTCGGCAACCCGTTACGGAACGCGTACAACCCCGATCAGGCTCACAGCGCGTTCATCGCTACGACACCACCCTCACCGGCACAACAAGGAGATCCCATGCGCCTGACCGCCACCCCGCTGCTGCTTGCCCTGTCCCTCGCCCTTGGAACCTCGATGACTGCTCATGCCGCTCCGTCGTCGCCGTCGATCGCCGCCGCGGCCGAAGGCACCCTGCTGAACATCTCGGCCAATGCCGAGGCCACCCGCGTGCCGGACGTTGCCACCCTGTCGGCCGGTGTGGTCACCCAGGCAGCCGACGGCAACAGCGCCATGCGCCAGAACGCCCAGCAGATGGACAAGGTGCTGGCCGCGATCAAGGCCGCCGGCATCGCCGAGCGCGACGTGCAGACCAGCGGCGTCAGCCTCAACCCGCAGTACCGCTATGCCGACAATGAGGCACCGAAGATCACCGGCTACCAGGCCAGCAACACGGTCAGCCTGAAGGTCCGCGACATCGCCAAGCTCGGCAAGGTGCTCGACGCGCTGGCCGCGCAGGGTGCCAACCAGATCAACGGTCCGCAGTTTGAGATCGACCAGCCCGAACCGGTCTATGACGAAGCCCGCCTGGCCGCCCTGAAGAAGGCCCAGGCCCGCGCCCAGACCTATGCCAGGTCGCTGGGCCTGCAGGTGCGCCGCATCGTCAGCATTTCCGAGAACAGCAACGGCGGTTTCCGCCCGATGCCGATGATGCGCACCATGGCCGCCGGCGCGGCGATGGACAAGGCCACCCCGGTCGCACCGGGTGAATCGACCGTCTCGGTCAACCTGGAGGTGGTGTTCGAACTGGGCCGCTGATCGCGCCCGGCACGGCCGACACAGGCGGGTCCCGCAGGGGCCCGCCTTTTTCGTGTATTCCGGCGGCGTTGGCTGAAGGCCAGCCCAACGCGCATGCCCCTGCCTCTAGGCAGTGGCCGCCATGCCGCGCTACTGATGAACTGCCAGCCGCGTGCGGCAACCCCGCCACGGACCCTGGTGCGTTGAGGACTTCGTCACTGGCATGGAGGTGGATCATGGTTCGTACCTATCCCGTTGCATCCCCGCACTTCGACCCCGCCCGCGTAGCCGCCTGGAGTGCAGCGATCGCCCTGCACCTGCTGGCCTTCCTGTTGCTGCTCATCCCTGCGACCTACCAGGCCGTGCAGGCCCCGCGTGAAAAGACGCCGGTCCGGCTGATCGAGAGGATCCCGCCACCGCCGGCGCCGCCGGTTCCGGTCCCGCCAAAAGAGATCGTCCAGGTGGTACCGAAGCCGCGGACGCAGCCGGTGGTACCGCCACTGCCCGCGCCCACCGCGACCGTGGAAGAGACCCAGGGCATCGTATTGCCGGCCGCCGAACCGGCTCCGCCGCAATTGGCGCCCAGCATCGACACCTCCACCCCGCTGGCCGGCGCCCAGCTGCAGTACCGCAGCGCTCCGCCGCCGACCTATCCGATCCAGTCCCTGCGCAACCACGAACAGGGCACGGTGCTGCTGCGGGTGGAAGTGGACACCCGTGGCCAGCCGGTCGCGGTCAGCGTCGAGCGCAGCAGCGGCTCGCGCAACCTGGACCAGGCCGCCCGCCAGCAGGTGCTCAAGCACTGGCGCTTCGAGCCTGCCCAGCGTGACGGCGTAGCGGTCCCGGCCATCGGCATGGTGCCGGTGCAGTTCTCGCTGCCGGACTGAGCGTCCCACCGGCCCGGCCTCGCGCCGGGCCGCCCCCCTGCCACTGCCCGGCAAATGCGGACATGCCCGAGCCAAGCGTTACTGATTAAGCAAAAATTCACGTCTTCGTCACCTGCTGGAAACCTAGATTGGCGCGTCCCGGTATCGATCCGGCGACAGCCCTCAACGCTACGGTTTTCCAGTTAGGAGAGAAGCTGTGAAACACCCGATCCAACGGCCCGCCAGCCGCCGCCGCACCACCCTGGCATCGTCCATCACCCATATCCTTGCTGGCAGCACCCTGCTGCTGGTCGGCGCCGCGGCTTCTTCCTCAGCCTTTGCACAGGAGCAGGCCACCAACCTCGACCGCATCACGGTCACCGGCTCCAACATCCCGCGCACCAACACCGAGACACCGTCGCCGGTGCAGGTGGTGACCCGCCAGGAAATCGACCGGACCGGCAAGACCACGGTCGCCGAGTACCTGCAGACCCTGACCGCCGACGGCGCAGGCTCCATTCCCAAGACCTTCGGCAACGGCTTCGCCGGTGGCGGCGCCGGCATCTCGCTGCGTGGCCTGGGCGCCGGCTCGACGCTGGTGCTGTTGAACGGCCGCCGCATGGCCACCTACGGCCTGGCCGATGACGGCCAGAAGGTCTTCACCGACCTCAGCACCATCCCGCTCGATGCCGTCGAGCGCGTGGAAGTGCTCAAGGACGGCGCCTCGGCGATCTATGGCTCCGACGCCATCGCCGGCGTCGTCAACATCATCCTGCGCAGCGACTTCCAAGGCGCCATCCTGCGCGGTTCCTACGGCATTTCCGGTGACGGCGATGGCGACGCGAAGAAGGCGACCCTCACTGCCGGCACCGGCGACCTGTCCAGCGATGGCTGGAATGCGTTCTTCAGCCTGGACGTCGGCAAGACCGACGCGATCAAGATCAGCGACCGCAAGAACCGCAAGTGGATCGGCACCGGCGATATCCGTCGCTGGGGTTACGACGCTGCAGACGCGCAGTTCCTGGGCGGCGCCTACCTGTCGGGCGGTACCGCCGGCGGCGTGGGTCCCAATGGTTCGGTGTTCGATGCCACCGGTCATCTGGTTGCCCTGCCGGGCTGCGCCGGGCTGACCACGATTCCCGGGCAGAGTGACGCGACCGCGCAGGCCCAGGGTTGCCTGTGGGATCCGGCGCAGCAGTACCGCGACCTGAGCCCGGAAGAGAAGTACGTGAACGTGTTCGGCCGCGCCAGCTTCGCGTTTGGTGAAGGCGGCGAGGTCTATACCGAGATCGGTTACTCGAAGAAGGAAACGATCTTCAGCAATACGCCATCCGGCGTATCCGGCGGCTGGGGCTACCCTGGCGGCCCTGTCAACGCCAACAGCGGTGCCGGTGCGACCCAGCTGTATGCAGGTCATCCGGACAACCCGCTGCCCACCGCGGCCCGCCTGCGTTACAGCGCGTGGGACGTGGGCCCGCGCGTGACCGATAATACCAATGAGTTCAACCGCTTCCTGGTGGGTGTCAAGGGCAACTGGGGCGACTGGAGCTACGACACCGCCTACCTGCATTCCGGCACCGACCTGGTCAACAAGCGCACGGGTTTCCTGCGTTATGACGCAGTACGCTGCGTGCTGGGCAATCCGGCCTGCCCCTATGGCACCTGGCGCATCGGCGACAATGCCTCGCAGACGCCGCAGTCGGTCTACGATGCCATCAGCCCGACCATCAGCGCGCGTGCCAAGTCGAGCCTGGACATGTTCGACTTCACCATCTCGCGCAGCCTGATGGATCTCAAGGGCGGTCCGCTGGGCCTGGCCTTCGGTACGGAGTGGCGCAAGACGAGCAACAGCCTGACGCCGCAGACCTTCACCGATATCGGCCAGATCATCGGCCTGGGCTACTCGGCCTACGACGGCACGCAGAATGTGTATGCCGGCTACGCCGAACTGTCCGCACCGGTGCTGGAGCAGTTGGAGCTGAGCGCTGCGGTCCGCTACGACAAGTACGAAAGCGGCGAAGGCAAGGCCACGCCGAAGCTGGGCGTGAAGTGGACCCCGGCCGACTGGATCGCACTGCGCGCCAGCTACGCTGAAGGCTTCCGTGCGCCGAACCCGGCCGAGAACGGTGACGGTGGCCTGGCCGCTTTCTCCAACGCCCGCGATCCGGTGCGTTGCGCCATCGACCCGGCCAACGAATGCACCGCGCGCTCGGTGGCGATCATCACGCGGCCGAACAAGGACCTGAAGCCGGAAGAGTCCAAGAGCTACTCGGTGGGCATCGTTCTGCAGCCAACCTCGACCACCTCGCTGACTGTGGATGCGTGGGAAATCAAGCGCACCAACGAAATCGCGCAGGGCAGCACCGCCGACGCCATCGCCGCGGGCAACGTTCTCCGCGATGCCAACAACATCGGCGGAGTCGCGAACAGCGGCACCATCCTGGCCGTCAATACCGCCTACGTGAATGCCAACTCCTCGCGCGTCCGCGGCATCGACACCGACATCCGCCAGACCTTCGACATCGGCCCGGGCCAGCTGGAAATGGACCTGCAGTGGAGCCACGTGCTCAAGTTCGAGCGCACCGAGGGTGATACCACCGTCGACTATGTGGGCACCCACGGCAACTGCGACGTGACCAACTGCATCGGCACGCCGAAGGACCGCATCAACTTCGGCACCACCTGGAAGCAGGGCCCGTGGAGCATCAGCGGCGTGGCCAACTACATCAGCAAGCTGGAGAACAAGGACCGCCGCGGCGGTGACTACCTGGCCTTCTATGAAGACGGCGAGCCGGTAGAGAAGATCTCCTCGTTCACCACCTTCGATCTGTCCGGCCGCTGGAACATCACCGAAGCCTTCGAGCTGAACGCTTCGGTGCAGAACGTGTTCGACCGCATTGCGCCGCTCGACCCGAGCACTTATGGTGCAGTCAATTACAACCCGCTGCACTTCAGTGGTGCGATTGGCCGGTACTTCACTGTCGGCGCCAAGTACACGTTCAAATAATCCCGCTGCTGTGTTTGCTTCGAAGGCCCGGGCTGTTGCCCGGGCCTTCGTCGTTTCCTGGCTGTTCGTTGTCCATGCCGGCTCCCGCACACCCGGCCTTGCAGCCATGTTCACGAGTACATGGCTAGGGTGTGCTCGCGGCATCCGGGCCGCAGGGGATCTCAATGGCCACGACATCGCAACGCCTCGGCCTGCCGGCGTTGACTGCACTGGTAGTCGGCTCGATGGTCGGCGCCGGTATCTTTTCGCTGCCGCAGAACGTCGCGCGCAGTGCCGGTCCGGCCGCCGCGATGATCGGCTGGGCCGTCAGTGGCGCCGGCATGCTGATGCTGGCCTTCGTGTTCCAGGCCCTGGCCAACCGCCGTCCGGACCTGGACACCGGCATCTACGCATATGCACGCGAAGGCTTCGGCAACTACATCGGCTTCTCCGCGGCGTGGGGCTACTGGGTTGCTTCGGTACTGGGCAATGCCAGCTTCTTCGTGCTGATCTTCAGCGGCCTGGGCCATTTCATGCCGGTGTTCGGCGAAGGCAACACGCCAGCCGCCGTGGCCGCTTCGTCCGTACTGTTGTGGACCGTCCACCTGCTGGTGCTGCGCGGCCTGCGCACCGCCGCCATCGTCAACGGTCTGGTGACGGTGGCCAAGCTGCTGCCCATCGCACTGTTCCTGGTGCTGGCCGCCGGCGCGTTCCGCATGGAGGTGTTCCGCGCCGACTTCTTCGGCACGCCTGCGCTCGGCGACCTCGGCCAGCAACTGCGCGGCATGATGCTGGTCACCGTGTGGGTGTTCATCGGCATCGAAGGCGCCAGCATCTATTCGCGGCGAGCCGCGCGCCGTGCCGACGTCGGCCGTGCCACGGTGATCGGTTTCCTGGGGGTCTGGCTGCTGCTGGTCCTGGTCAGCCTGCTGTCGATGGGCGTGCTGTCGCAGGCCGAACTGGCCGGGCTGCCCAACCCGTCGATGGCCTACGTGCTGCGCGCCATCGTCGGCGAATGGGGCGCGACGGTGATCATCGCCGGTTCGATCATTTCGGTGCTGGGCGCGCTGCTGGCCTGGGTGCTGCTGTGTGCCGAAGTGCTGTATGCCGCCGCTGGCGACGGCACGATGCCCGCCTTCCTGGGACGCGAGAATGCGCGTGGCGTGCCGGCCAATGCGTTGTGGTTGAGCAACGGGCTGATCCAGTTGTTCCTGCTGCTGGTGCTGTTCAATGCGGGCAGCTACACCGGCCTGGTGCTGCTGGCCGCATCGATGAGCCTGGTGCCCTACTTCCTGTCCACCGCGTTCGGCGTGCAACTGGCCTGGCGCGGGCAGTCCTACGCGGGTGAGCCACGCGTGCGCTGGCGCGATTTCGTGGTCGCGCTGCTGGCCAGCGCCTACGCGCTGTGGCTGGTGTATGCCGGTGGCCTGAACAACCTGCTGCTGTCGGTGCTGCTGTACGTGCCCGGCGTTGTACTGTTTGCGCAGACCCGGCGCCAGCGCGGCGAGCCGGTTTTCACGCGCTGGGAGTGGGCGCTGTTCGGCGCGATCCTGGCAGTAGCGATCGCCACGCTGGCAGCGTTCTGGAAGGGCCGGATCACGCTGTAGCGCCGAGCGCGTGCCCGGCTTGGAGGATGCAGCCGAGCATGGGCTCGCCGCCACAACACGGCAAAAAAAAACCTGCATCTCGCGATGCAGGTTTTGCAAGGTGGCGCCCGAAGTTGGACTCGAACCAACGACCCCCTGATTAACAGTCAAGTGCTCTAACCGGCTGAGCTATTCGGGCAGACGACTAGTATAACCACTCTTCACGCGCGATGGTAGGGGTGATTGGCAATCATTGCGGCAGCCCGATACAGCTGCTCGGCCACCACCAGACGCACCAGCATGTGCGGCAGCGTCAGCGGTCCGATCGACCACTTTTCGTCGGCCAGCGCGGAGACCTCTGGCGAATGCCCTTCCGGGCCACCGATCAGGAACGCGAGGTCCCGGCCCTGCCCGCGCCAATGCTCCAGGCGCTGCGCCAGCTGCTCGGAACTCAACTGCCGCCCCGGCACGTCCAGTGCCACCACGTAAGCGTTCTTCGGCAGCGCGGCGATGACCCGCTTGCCTTCATCCTCGGTGGCACGGCGCGGATCGCGCCCCTTGCCGCGCAGGCCGGGTTCGATTTCCACCAGCTCGAACGGCAGCCAATGCGACAGCCGCTTCTGGTACTCGGCGAAGCCCTGCGCGACCCAGCTGGGGGCGCGTTCACCGGTGGCGATCAGGCGGGCTTTCATCAGCGGTCCTCCAAAACGTCGACGGCGCCATCGGCGCCGTCGAAGGGATGCATCATCGTGTGGCTCAGGCCACTTCGTCGTCGCTGGACGGCGGCTGGTCGCCGACGGTCCACAGGCGCTCGAGGGCGTAGAACTCACGCACGCGCGGCAGCATCACGTGGACGATCACGTCGCCCAGGTCGACCAGCACCCACTCGGCCTCGCGCTCGCCTTCCACGCCCAGTGGCATCACGTCCAGGTTCTTGGCGAAGCGCACGACTTCATCGGCAATCGACTTGACGTGGCGGGTCGAGGTGCCTGAAACGACGATCATGTAATCGGCAACGCTGGACCGGCCGCGCACGTCGATCTCGACCAGGTCCTTGGCCTTCAGGTCTTCGGTGGCTTGGCGGACGCTGGCCAGCAGTTCCGGCACGGACGGCGGCGGGCTGGGCAGATCGACCTTGATGGTCTGGGGCTGGGTCTGGTTGCTCAAAGTGGATCGACTCGATAAACGTGGGGGCGATTATACGGGGATGGCGCGGCCGCGCCATTCACGCCGTGGCCGGGCGGTACAGCCCGTGTGCAGCGACATAGTCGGCCACGGCCGGTGGCAGCAGTGCGCGCCAGGGACCGCCAGCGGCAATCTGCGAGCGCACGGCGCTGGCCGATTCCTCGCGCAGTGGGTGGTGCAGGCGCAGGATGCGCCCGGCCGGGCTGGCGAACAGGGCCTGCTCATTGTCGGCCCAGCGCCCTTGCAGGGCGCGCCCCAGCTCGCCATCGATCGACGCCTGCAACGGACTGCCCGGTCGTTCGGCCACCACGAAGTGAGCCAGATCGAACAGGGCCTCCCATTCGTGCCAGCCGGACAGCCCCAGCAGGCTGTCGGCGCCCACCAGCCAGGCCAGCGGCCGGCTCGGGCCCAGCTCGCCACGCAGCTCGCGCAGGGTGTCGACGGTGTACGACGGGCGACCGGGGCAGCGGGTGGCACGATCCAATTCGCGACGGTCCAGCAGCAGCCCCGGCTCGTCGCCGATGGCCAGCGACAACATCGTGCAGCGCTGCTCAGCGGTGGCACCGGGCACCGCGCGGTGCGGCGGATCGGCGGCCGGCAGCATGCGCACGGCGACCTGCAGTTCATCACGGGCCGCACGCGCGATCGCCAGGTGCCCGAGGTGCACCGGATCGAAGGTGCCCCCGTAGTAGATCCGCAGGCTCATCACTCAGGCCCGCGCCAGCAGGCGCACGGCACGCGGCTCGGCCACGGCCACCAGCAGGCGTTCCAGCGCCAGCCAGGCGTCGCCGTCAGCGCGCCCCTTGGCAATGCGGTCGACCAGCCCCGCCTCGGCCACGAAGCGCTCCCAGCGCTTGCCTTCCGGGTGCCGCTGCAGCGCGCGCTTGTAAGGCGCCTGCCGCGATTCCCAGATGCCGCGCGATTTCATTTCAGCGGCCAGGTTGCCACCACGCGCCTGCACGCGGGCCAGGCCTGCGCCCGCCAGCAGTTCGCGGATCACGATCGGCATCAATGCGGCCACCGCCTCCCCTTCACCGCGCAGGCCGGCCAGCATGCGCAGCACCGCCGGCGGCTGGCCGGAGAACGTCGCCTCCACCAAGCGGAACACGTCGTAGCGGGCAGCGTCAGCCACCAGCGACTCCATCCGTTCCACATCCAACGGCTGGCCGTCGGCCAACAGCGCCAGCTTGTCGATTTCCTGGGCGGCGGCCAGCAGGTTGCCCTCCACCCGCTCGGCCAGGCGCTGCACGGCAGCCGGGTCGGCACGCAGGCCCTTGCCGCGCAGGCGGCGCTCGATCCAGTCCGGCAGTTCGTGCGGCTTGATCGCCCATGCCACCGACAGCACGCCGATGCGGCTGACCGCCTCGGCCCACTTGCCCTGGTGGGCCTTGCTCCATTCATTGGCGGTGATCATCAACACCACGTCCGGCGCCGGGTTGGCGCAGAACTGGCTGATCACCTCGGCGCCCTCCTTGCCCGGCTTGCCGCTGGGCAGGCGCACCTCGACCAGGCGGCGGGCGCTGAACAGGCTGGGCGCATTGAAACTGGCGTCAAGCTGGTTCCAGTCGAAATCACGCCCGTCGGCGTCGAACACTTCGCGTTCGCCGATGCCCGAGGCGCGCGCACGCGCGCGGATGGCATCTGCGGCCTCCAGCACGCGCAGTGTTTCCGGGCCTGCGATCAGGTATACCGGCGCCAACGCGGTGTCAGCGCCCTGGCTGGCCAGCTGCTCCGGACGCAGTTCCATCGTCGCTGCCGCTCAGTGCTTGACGGCGGCGGCCGGCTCTGCCGGCACCGCGCCCTCGATCGGCTTGGCCTTCGGCGCGGACAGGCTGCCCCCCTTCTCGATCTCGGCGCGGACCACGCTGTCGATACGGCGGATGATCGAGGCAGACATTTCCCGGCGCAGCTCCGTGGCCAGGATTTCGCGTTCGGTGGTGGTGCCGGTGGCGTAGGTCGGCGGCGACACGTAGTCGCGTGACAGTTCGATCACCTGCTGCGGCACCAGTTCGCTTCCATCCTCGCGGCGGAAGATGAAGATCACCGCATAGCGCAGGCTGTACTCCTGCGCACGACCCTGCGAGTCGATGGCGATCGGGAGGTCACCCCAGCGCTCGGACAACACCTGCAGCTGGGTACTGGGTTCCTTGCTGTCCTCATCGGCCAGCCTGGCACCGGAGGCCAGCAGGCTGCGATTGAGCAGCTTGACCAGTTCACTGTACGGGGCGGTGGAGACCACCTTCACCGGGGCGGTGTCGGTCGGCAGCATCAGCTTGTTGCGCAGATGGAAGCCGCAGCCGGCAAGGCCGAGGACAAGAACGAGGGCAAGCAGGATTCGGGTCATGGAGACAGTCTGGCGGAGCCGGGCGATCACGGCAACACACAGCGTGCCCGAAGCCGCGTGAATGCAGGGCCATCAAGCACCCGGCCCTGCTTCTGGAAAGGCACCGGCCACCGCGCGGGTGGCCGGTGCGAGGTACATCAGGCGGCGACGATGTTCACGATCTTGCCCGGGACGATGATGATCTTGCGCACCGTCAGGCCTTCCATGAACCTGGCCGCGTTGGGCTCGGCCAGCGCCAGCGCCTCGACCTGCTCGCGCGCGGCATCGGCCGCCACCTCGATGGTGCCGCGCAGCTTGCCGTTGACCTGCACCGCCAGGGTCAGCGCATCGCGTACCAGCGCACTGCTGTCGGCCTGCGGGAACGGCTGGTCTTCCAGCAGCGTCTCGCCATGGCCCAGCACCTGCCAGAGGGCGTGGCTGGCATGCGGCGTGATCGGGTTCAGCAGCAGCACGACGGCCTGCAGCGCTTCCTGGCGCACCGCGCGGCCCTGCTCGCTGTCGTCCTCGAACCTGGCCAGCGCGTTCATCAGCTCCATCACCGCTGCGATGGCGGTATTGAAGCTGTGGCGGCGGCCGTAGTCGTCACCGACCTTGCCGATGGTTTCATGGGTCTTGCGGCGCAGCGCCTTCTGGTTGGCATCCAGTGCTGCAACGTCCAGCGCCGGGGCGGCACCGTCGGCAGCATGCTTCTGCACCTGGGCCCACAGGCGGCGCAGGAAGCGCGCCATGCCGTCCACGCCGGCCTCGTTCCACTCCAGCGACTGCTCCGGCGGCGCGGCGAACATCGAGAACAGGCGCACGGTGTCGGCGCCGTACTTGCCGACCATCGCCTGCGGGTCCACGCCGTTGTTCTTCGACTTGGACATCTTCTCGGTGCCACCGACCACCACCGGCTGGCCGTCGGCGATCAGGGTGGCGCCAGTGATGCGGCCGCGCTCGTCACGCTGCACTTCCACATCGGCCGGGTTGATCCAGTCCTTCGAACCGTCCGGATTCGGGCGGTAGTAGGTCTCGGCGATCACCATGCCCTGGCACAGCAGGTTGCGCGCCGGCTCGTTGCTGTCCACCATCCGCGCGTCGCGCAGCAGCTTGTGGTAGAAGCGGAAATACATCAGGTGCAGGATCGCGTGCTCGATGCCACCGATGTACTGGTCGACCGGCAGCCAGTAGTTGCCGCGCTTGTCGACGGCGTCACGGGCACCCGGCGAGGTGTAGCGGGCGTAGTACCAGCTCGACTCCATGAAGGTGTCGAAGGTGTCGGTCTCGCGCTCGGCGGCGCCACCGCATTCCGGGCAGGTGGTCTTGCGCCATTCCGGGTCGGTCTTGATCGGCGAACCGGTCCCGGAGAACGCCACGTCCTCCGGCAGTACCACCGGCAGCTGCTCCTCCGGCACCGGCACCGCACCGCACTTGGCGCAGTAGATCACCGGAATCGGGCAGCCCCAGTAGCGCTGGCGGCTCACGCCCCAGTCACGCAGGCGGTAGTTGACGCGGCGCTGGCCCTGGGCCTTGCGCTCGAAACGTTCGGCCAGCGCTTCGAACGCGCCCTGGAAGTCCAAGCCGTCGAATTCGGCCGAGTTGACCAGTTCGAACGCACGGTTCTTGTCGCTATACCAGTCCTGCCAGCGGCTGCCGTCCCAGTTGCGTTCTTCTTCAGTGCGCGGGTCCTTCAGCGCGATGACCTGCTTGATCGGCAGGCCGTACTTGTTGGCCACTTCATTGTCGCGCTGGTCATGGCCCGGCACCGCCATCACCGCACCGGTGCCGTAGCCCATCAGCACGAAATTGGCGACCCACACCGGGACCGGCTCGCCGGTGACCGGGTGCAGCGCGCGCAGGCCGGTGTCCATGCCGCGCTTTTCCTGGGTCTCCAGCTCGGCCTCGGACACACCGCCCTGCTTCAGGTCGGCCAGCAGCGCGGCCAGTTCCGGATTGTTCTTCGCCGCGTGCAGCGCCAGCGGGTGTTCGGCGGCGATCGACACGAAGGTCACGCCCATCACCGTGTCCGGGCGGGTGGTGAACACGCGCAGCGGATCCAGCACGCCACCATCGACGTCGCGCACGTCGAACTGGATTTCCAGGCCCTCCGAGCGGCCGATCCAGTTGCGTTGCATGGTCTTGACTGATTCCGGCCAGCCGTCCAGCTCGTCCAGGCCATCCAGCAGTTCCTGGGCGTAGTCGGTGATGCGCAGGAACCACTGCGGGATCTCACGCTTCTCCACCAGCGCACCGGAGCGCCAGCCGCGGCCGTCGATGACCTGCTCGTTGGCCAGCACGGTCTGGTCGACCGGGTCCCAGTTCACCACCGCGTTGCGGCGATAGGCCAGGCCCTTGCGCATCAGGCGGGTGAACATGCGCTGCTCGTGGACGTAATAGTCCGGACGGCAGGTGGCGAACTCGCGCGACCAGTCGATGGCATAGCCCAGCGATTTCAGCTGGCTGCGCATGTGGTCAATGTTCTTGTAGGTCCACGCCGCCGGCGCGGTCTTGTTCTTGATCGCGGCATTTTCCGCCGGCAGGCCGAACGCGTCCCAGCCCATCGGCTGCAGCACGTTGTGGCCGGTCATACGCTTGTAGCGGCTGATCACGTCGCCAATCGTGTAATTGCGCACGTGGCCCATGTGCAGCGCACCGGACGGGTACGGAAGCATCGACAGGCAGTAGTACTTCGGCTTGTCCGAGGTCTCGTCGACCTCGAAGGCACGGGTGGCGTCCCAGTACTGCTGGGCGGCGGATTCAACCTGCTGCGGGTCGTAGGCGTTGGTTTCAGCGCTGGTCATGGAACACGCGGATGCGGCGGCAAAGCGGTACAGCGTACCGCAGTGCGGCAAACGTCTCCAATCCTGCCTGCTGGGGGTGGGCGCCGCGATGCCCCGGGCGCCGTCTCAGCGTTGGCGCGACAGCGGCAGTGCGGTGGCCAGCCAGACCACCCAGCAGGCAAACGCCAGCCGTTGTGCCAGCGGCGCCGGCAGCACGCCCTGCAGGGCAAACGCGGCCACCGCAGCCAGCACGCCGCAGCCCAGGGCCAGGGCGCCCAGGGCGCCCAGGGCGCGGCCATGCGCCTGACGCAGCTGTGTCGTGCCCAGCAACAGGGTCCCGGCGACGAAGCCCAGCACCCAGATCATCCAGGCACTGGAATGCCGCTGGCCGGCCGGCCCATGCAGATCGTCCACGTCCAGCGGCAGCAAGCCCATCGCGGCAAAGCCCAGGCCAGCCAGCAGCAGCATCTGGCTGCCGACCCTCGGTGCCCAGCCGGCAGTGGCGGGCAGGCTGCGGCGCAGGCGCTCAGCCACCACCGCAGCGAGCACGCCGGGCAGCACGAAGCCAAGCAGATTGAAGGCCAGCGCATGCGGTACGCCCCGCGCCCCCAGCAGCGCCACCGGGTGGCGGGCCTGTGCATAACCCTCCAGGCCGGCACCGAAGCCAGACACAGCCAGGACGAACACGACTGCGGCAAGCAGTCCCAACCAACGATCAAGCCGGACCATGGACATTGCGCGCAGTCACCCGGAAAAGAATGGATCAGCGCATTGTCGCGGCAGCGACGCGGTGCGCCAAGCACGCGGCCGAGGCCGGGTACTTCCGGCGCACCTCGACCACTACGCCGGTCAGCTGCGGAAAGCGGGCGATCCACGAGCTGTACTGCGTGCCACGCCCCCGAGGCCGTCGCGCGCAATGTGATGGCAGGGTTGAGACGGACATCGATCGTCACCATAGAATCGGTCTCCAGATGCCAAGCGATGCTTTCCCCATGACCGAGACGACCTACGTATTCGACGCCACCACTGCGACCTTCGAGGCCGAAGTCCTGCAGAAGTCGCTGCAGACGCCGGTGCTGGTCGACTTCTGGGCCACCTGGTGCGGGCCGTGCAAGACCCTCGGCCCGATGCTGGAAAAGCTGGCTGCCGAGTACAACGGTGCGTTCGAGCTGGCCAAGGTCGATGTCGACAAGGAACAGCAGATCGCTGCGGCCTTCCAGATCCGCTCGGTGCCGACCGTGTTCCTGGTCAAGGGCGGCCAGCTGGTGGACGGCTTCCCCGGCGCCATTCCGGAAGGCCAGCTGCGTGAGTTCCTGGCCCAGCACGGCATCGTACCGGCCGATGTGGGCGATGCTGTCCCCGAAGATGACACCCCGCTGGATCCGCAGGCGCAGGTCGATGTGCTGCGTGCGCAGATCGCCGCCGAGCCGGACAAGGATGAACTGAAGCTCGACCTGGCCCTGGCCCTGCTGCAGATCGGTGGCGTGGACGAGGCAGGCACCCTGATCGACGGCCTGCCTGCCAACCTGGCCACCGACGACCGCGCCGTGCGTGCCCGCGCCCGCCTGGCCTTCGCCGCCGCGCTGAAGGATGCACCGGCCGCCGAGGTACTGGACGCACGCATCGCCGCTGACGGCAAGGACCTCAAGGCCCGCCACCTGCGCGGCGTGCAACTGCTGCTCGGCGGTCATGACGAGGCCGCGCTGGCCCAGTTCCTGGAAATGCTGCGGATCGACCGCGGATTCGAGGAGGGCCTGCCGCGCAAGGCGCTGATCGACGCCTTCAATGTGATCTCCGACGAGGACCTGGTCGGCCAGTACCGCCGCAGGATGGCGTCGCTGCTGTTCTGAACGGGAACCCGCTCCGTTCAGAATCCCTGCACTGAACGCGGGCAATAATGCCCGCGCTGGTGGCCACGCGGTCGCCACGATCCGTTCGGGGGGATGAGGTCGGGGCCATGGGGTCTTGCAGCTGCACCCCCGCATTGCCGGGATTGCAAACTGTGACCGTCGTCCGCTCTCTGTCGTTCGCCATGCATTTAAGGGGCGCTCTGCTCTGCGCCCTCTTCCTGATGCCCGCCATTGCCGGCGCCCAGGACTGGAACTACCGGGTCCGGCCCGGCGATACCCTGTGGGACCTGGGCGGGCTCTACCTGAAGCCCTCGGTACGCTGGCAGCAGCTGCAGCAGCACAACCGCATCGACAACCCCTACCAGTTGCCGCCGGGCCAGCTGCTGCGCTTCCCGATCAGCTGGCTGCGCACCGAACCGGCGCCGGCCCGGGTGCTGTCCGTGCGCGGCAAGGTCGCGCTGGCAGGCGCCGATGGCACGGCGACCCGCGCGCTCCAGGCCGGCGAACAGCTGCATATCGGTGACACCGTGGAGACCGAAGGCGATTCCAGCATCACCCTGGAATTCGCCGATGCCTCGCGCCTGCAGCTGCGCGAGTACTCGCGCCTGCGCCTGGACCAGCTGAGCCGTTACGGCCACACCGGCATGGTCGACACCCGACTGCGCCTGCAGCAGGGGCGAGCCAGCAACCGGGTGACGCCGGCGCGCGGCCCCGCCTCGCGCTACATCATCGATGCGCCCACCGCGACCAGCAGCGTGCGCGGCACGGTGTTCCGGGTCAGCGCCGGGGATAACGGGCACGTCGGTGCCACCGAGGTCCTGCAGGGCAAGGTGCAGGTCGGCAACTCCCATGGCCAGCGGCTGGTCCGGCCGGGCGAGGCGACCCGCAGCAGCAGTGCCGATGCGGCGCCCGCTGCGGTCTCCGCACTGCTGCCGGCGCCGGCGCTGCGCAATGACGCGCTGCGCCTGGCGCCGCTGCCGACCGTGCTTGCCTGGGAACCGGTCAATGGCGCCGATCATTACCGGGTGGAAGTGGTGCAGGCGGCAACGCCGGAGATCCTGCTGTTCGCCGCCACCACCGCCGACACCCGGCTGGCGATCGGCGATCTGCCGCCTGGCCAACTGCGCATCCTGTTGCGCGCGGTCGACGCCCAGGGGGTCGAAGGCCTGGATGCCAGCGCCGATTTCGAGCTCGGTGACCAGCCACCACCGCCGCTGACCGTATCGCCGCTGCATGGGCAGACGATCAACAGCGACCGCCCGCGTTTCCGCTGGAGCCAGGCCCCCGGTGCGCGCAGCAGCGTCCTGCAGATCGCCACCGAACCCAGCTTCCTGCAGCCCCTGCAGGAGCAGGCCACCCATGCGACCGACCTGCGCCTGGCGCAACCGCTGCCGCCCGGCCAGTACTACTGGCGGGTGGCCTCGCGCGATGGCGAAGGCCGACAGGGCCGGTATGGCCAGGCGTTGCCGCTGCAGCTGAGCAATGAACCGGTGGACCCGGCCCTGCAACCACCCGAGGCCGCACACGGCGAGCTGACGCTGCGCTGGCAGGCCGGCAGCGAGGGCCAGCGCTACCGGGTGCAGGTGGATCGCCGCGGCGACTTCAAGGCACCGCTGGTCGACGAAACCGTGGACCAGCCGCAGGTGAGCTTCAAGCGCCCGTGGAGCGGCACCCTGCATGTACGCGTGCAGTACATCGACGATGACGGCCACGCCAGCGCGTTCTCGCCTGCCCAGCAGGTCCCGCTGCCGTGCCGCCTGTGCTACGGCGCGGGTGGCGGTGCCCTGCTGCTCTGGTTGTTGTTGTGAGGCGCTCGCCGCTGCCATGGTCGAAGCGGATCCTGCTGGCCCTGCTGGCCGGCGTGCTGACCATCGTGGCCAGCCAGGGACAGTGGCTGTGGCGGCAGGACGAGGCGGCCTATGACGCGTTGGTCGGCAACTGGGATTACCGCCCCGATCCCAGCGTGCTGATCGTCGCCATCGACGAAGGCAGCCTGCAGCGCATCGGCCAGTGGCCCTGGCCCCGCTCGGTGCATGCACGCCTGCTTGACCGCCTGACCGATGCCGGCGCCGAACGCGTTGCGCTGGACCTGATGCTGTCCGAACCGGATCGCCGTGACAGCCGACAGGATGATCAACTGGCGGCCGCCATCCGACGCAATGGCCGGGTGGTGCTGCCGGTGCTGGCCGCACCGGCGGCCGGCGACCGCATGGCCGAGGAGATGCTGCCGATCCCACAGATCACTGCCAGTGCTGCCGCCATCGGCCACACCGATGTCGAGGTGGATGGCGACGGCGTCGCCCGTGGCGTCTATCTGCATGCAGGTATCGGCCAGCCGCACTGGCCGGCACTGGGCCTGGCACTGGCCGACCTGCCTGCCGGTGCCGTACGCGGCCTGCCCGATCCCGACCCGGAACTGGGCTCGCCCTATCAATGGCGTCGCGACGATTACGTTCGCGTGCGCTACACCGGCCCCCCCGAGCGGCTGCCGCAGGTGTCCTATGCGGACGTTCTCGATGGCCACGTGGACATGGCGATGCTGCATGGCCGCCGCATCGTAGTGGGCATGACGGCCAGCGGCATCGCGCCCCGCCTGCTGACCCCGACCACCCGCGAGTTCTGGATGAGCGGCAGCGAGTACCAGGCCAACATCACCTCGATGCTGCTGCAGCACAGGCAGATCGATGTTCTACCGCATGCCTGGCAGCACGCCATCAGCGGTGTGCTGGTGGCGCTGTGCGTGATCCTGCTCGGCCTGCGCCTGCCCTGGCTGGTCGCGCTGTGTTCGTTGCCGATGCCTGCCCTGCTGAGCTGGCTGCTGCTGCGCACGAGTGACCTGTGGTGGGCGCCGGCCAGCGCGATGCTGGGCGTGACGCTGGCACTGCTGGTCTGGGCGGTGTGGCGGGTCTCGGCCTGGCACCGCCAGGCCAACCGCGACGGCCTTACCGGCCTGGGCAACCGCCTCCGCTTCGAGCAGTCGCTGCAGCAGGAATGCGATGCAGCGCGGCGCAGCGGCAAGCCATTGAGCCTGGCGTTGATCGACGTCGACCACTTCAAGCGCCATAACGATCGCCACGGGCACCAGGTCGGCGACCGCGTGCTGCGTGATGTCGCCCGCCTGATCGGCGCCCATGCGCGCCGCCCGCGCGACATGGCGGCACGCTACGGTGGCGACGAATTCGCGCTGGTGCTGCCGGATACACCGGCCGAGGGCGCACGCCAGGTGATTGAGGACCTGATTGCCTGCGTGCGCGCCTTGCCGGCGCCGGGCGATGGCAGCGACGATACCGTCACGCTCACCATCGGCGTATTCACCCGCGTGCCCGACGGCGAACTGCAGCCCCACCATTTCGTGGAAGGCGCCGACACCGCCCTTTATCAGGCCAAGGCCAACGGCCGCGACGGGTACATGATCGACGGCCCATGAGGCAGGACATGCACGCCGCCGTAGGACACACGCCCGGGGTGCAACATACGCATGCGAATGGTTAGACTGGGCGCCTCGCCTCGCGCCCCCGGACCCGCATGAACGCCCGCCTGTTCCGCTTCGGCATCAACCTGTGGCCACCGTTCCTGTTCACCGGCATCCATGTCACCCGCATCACGCCCGATTACCGGCAGATCGACGTGGAGCTGCGGCTGCGGCCGTGGAACCGCAACTACGTCGGCACGCATTTCGGCGGCAGCCTGTTCGCGATGACCGACCCGTTCTGGATGCTGGGCCTGCTGCACATCCTCGGCCGTGACTACTACGTGTGGGACCGGGCCGGTGCGATCGATTTCCTCAAGCCTGGCCGGGGCACGGTGCGCACCTCGTTCCGCATCGACGATGCGCTGCTGTCCGAACTGCGTGCCGAAGCGGCGGGCGGCGAGAAGGTGCTGCGCTGGTTCAGCAACGACGTCGTCGACGACAGCGGCGAGGTGGTCGCCCAGGTGCGCAAGCAGGTCTATCTGCGGTTGAAGCCACACGCGCGCTGATCCGGCGCGGGCGCTGTCCTCTGCTGCCCTGCCAGGGAGGCTCCGATGCGCCCGTATGCGCGTGTGCACCTGCGGAGCGAAGGCAGCCGCGAGGATGACGAGGACAGCGCGCACTGGCCGCCGCTGCTCAGTCGCGCGCGGCGGCGGCCGGGGCGTCCCCCGCCACCATCGGTACCGACAACCATGGGCTCTCGTCGGTGCTGCGCGGCGCTGAGCGCCGCGGTACCTGCAGCCGGCGGCCATCGGCCGACAACTGCGGTGTGCGCACCTGCGAGCGGAACTGGGCAGGCAAGCGCTTCAGCGCATCCACAGGGTCCTCGGCCTGCTGTCGCAGCCAGCGTTGCGCACCGATCAGCCGCACCATCGCGGCAGCATCCTGGGGCCGTGACGAATAGGCCGGATAGGCCGGGCCCGCGATATCGGCCAGCACGCACCCCATGACGTTCGACAGGCAGCCGAAGTCATGCTGCGGCGGTGCCGGCACCGGCAGCGGGCGATCCGCCTCCAGCGCGGTCATCGCCGCCGCGCCACAGGCCCAGCCCAGGTTGCCCGCCACACGCGCCAGGGTGCTGCTGCGATCGAGGACCAGCACGCCACCGAACTCCTGCGCCGAGGTTTCGATCGCAGCCCTGCTCATCGCATACTCGCCCTGCATCGCACGGCACAGGCTCTGTTCGGCGGCCCGCATCGGCTTCATCGCCTGCTCGCATTCCGCAGGCAGCGGCTGCTCGGCCGGCAGTTCAACCAGCATGTCGGCCAGCAGCTGGGCATTGGCCTGCACCAGGCTGGCACCGATGATGCTCTCCACCAGGTAGCTGCCGCCCGTCACCAGCCGGCGGCCCAGCTGCAGCCCGCGGCAACTGCCACGCAGCGCACCGTCGATATCACCCTGCACATAGGCCAGCGCGCGTGCGCTGGTGGCGTCGATCACCAAACCATAGGTCGGCATCGGCACGAGGATGCCTTCCCCTTTGGGCCGGAACGGCGACACGAAGTGATCCGCATCGGCCAGCTGGTCCAGGCGCGCATGCAGCTGCTGGTGGCCAGCGTGGGCATCGACGAAGCGCTGCGGGTCCGCGCGCACCTGGCCGAGGCAGTCACTGGCGGTCGGTCCGCAGCTGGCCGAAGGCCGTGAATGCAGCTCGACGTGGTCCTCTGCCAGCTGCGGACGGGCGCCGCCCTTGCCGCGCGGATCCGCCTCCCAGCGCTGTACATCCCGTGCCAGCGCCTGATCGCGCTGGCCCGGGTCGAGATCGTCGAACGCGAGTGTCCACAGCAGCGCAAAGCCGTTGCGGCCATCAGCGGGCAGGCGGGCCTGCAACCGCTGCTGGGCCTGCAGCCGTGATTCCGGCACCGGCCACATGCGCGAGGCACACCACACCACGATGGCCAGCACCAGCAGTCCTGCCAGGGCCCAACCCAGTCCGCGCAGAATCTTCAACACAGCTTCCCTTCCATGCATCGTTGCCGCAGTCGATCCCCCAGCGTAATCGACCGGCTGAGGCCGCTACAATGCGCGCATGTCGCTCGAAGCCCCCGCCCTGGTCCCCCGCCCCTCCCTGCAGCGCCTGTTCCTGACCGGCCTGCTGACCCTGCTGCCGATCTGGCTGACCTGGGTCGTGGTCAAGTTCGTGTTCGTGCTCCTTTCGGGCATTTCCAGCCCATTGGTGGTGCCGCTTTCCGAGCAGATCGCGACAAGCTTCCCGCATTACCTCGGCTGGGTCCGTGCCGAGTGGATCCAGAACACCATCGCCCTGCTGGCCACCCTGCTGGTGATCCTGGCGGTGGGCGTGGCCAGCCGCCGCGTGCTCGGCCAGCGCCTGCTGCGCTGGGTCGGCGCGGTGATCAAGCGCATTCCGCTGGCCAGCATCATCTACGACAGCGCCAAGAAGCTGCTGGACATGCTGCAGACCGAGCCGGGCAGCACCCAGCGCGTGGTGCTGATCGATTTCCCGCACCGCGACATGAAGTCGGTCGGGCTGGTCACCCGCGTGATCAAGGAACACGGCACCGACCGTGAACTGGCCGCGGTGTACGTGCCAACCACACCGAACCCGACCTCGGGTTACCTGGAGATCGTGCCGGTGGAGCTGCTGACCCCGACCGACTGGACCGTCGACCAGGCCATGAGCTTCATCATTTCCGGCGGTGCCGTCGCACCGTCCAGCGTTCCGTTCACGCGCGCAGGCGAACGCAGCGAATGACCACCGCGGCGCCAATCGAGCGCCCGCTGCAGGACCGCGCGGTCCTGCTGTTCATCGTGCTGGCCGCGTTCTTCTGCGGCAACGCCGTGCTGGCCGAACTGATCGGGGTGAAGATCTTCTCGCTGGAAGACACCCTCGGCATTGATCCGCTGAACTGGAACCTGTTTGGCCAGACCGGTTCGCTCAGCTTCACCGCCGGTACCCTGCTGTGGCCGGTGGTGTTCATCATGACCGACACGATCAACGAGTTTTTCGGCAAGCGCGGCGTGCGCTTCATCTCGTGGTTGGCCGTGGTGCTGATCGCCTATGGCTTCCTGTTCGCCTTCGCAGCGATCTCGCTGGCGCCGGCCAGCTGGTGGGTCACCTCGATGGACGGCCACGGCGTGCCGGACTACCAGGCGGCATTCGCAGCGGTGTTCGGCCAGGGCATGTGGACCATCGCCGGTTCGCTGGTGGCCTTCCTGCTCGGCCAGCTGATCGACGTGGCCGTGTTCCACCGCATCCGCCAGGCCACCGGCGAGCGCCACGTGTGGCTGCGTGCGACCGGATCCACCGCGATCTCCCAGGTGGTGGACAGCTTCGTAGTGATCTGGATCGCCTTCGTGCTCGGCCCGCAGCACTGGCCGACCTCACTGTTCCTGGCCGTCAGCAGCGTCAACTACATCTACAAGATGGGCTTTGCGGTTGCCTTGATTCCACTGCTGTACCTGATGCGGCGTGCGATCACCCGCTACCTGGGCGCAGACAGGGCCGCCGCGCTGCGCGCCGCGGCCGCGGCTGACTGAAGCCCCAGCGACGGCAAGCTGACTGCGCCTTCACGCTGGCCGTACGCGGCCGGATCGTGCAAGCTCCACGGTCTGTGTTCCACGGAAGCTCCTGATGCCGCATCGCACCCGCGCCCTGGCCGCCGCCATTGCCGCGTTGTTCCTGTTCAGTGCCGTACCGTCGGCCGAAGCAGCGAAGAAAAAGGCCAGCCGCCCTGCCGCCGCGCAGACCCGCCAGGCTGCCAAGCCCAAGGCCAGGCCCGCCCGCGCCACCGCGCCGGCGCGTGGCAGCTCGGCGCGCCGCGCCGCGCCGCGCCCGGTCGCCCCGGCCCGGGCCGTACCCAAGCAGGTGCAGCTGGAGCGCCTGTACGACGAGTACTGGGATGCCTCGATGCGGTTGAACCCGCTGCAGGCCACCTTCCAGGGCGAGGCCCGCTACAACGACCAGCTGCCCAACATCCTGTCCGCCGCCTGGCGCCAGCAGTCGCACGACTTCACCACGCAATGGCTGGGCAAGGTCGAGAAGCTCGGCAGTGACGGCCTGCAGGGCCAGGACCTGCTCAGCTACGAGATCTTCGTGCGCGACGCGCGCGCATCACTGGCCGCCGAGCGCTACCCGAGCTGGATGATGCCGATCAGCCAGTACTACAACATCGGCAGCATCATGGCGATCCTCGGCTCCGGTGCGGGCGCACAGCCATTCAACACCGTGCAGGACTACGACACCTGGTCACGCCGTTCGCTGGGCATTCCCGAGCTGTTCGACCAGGCCATCGACAACATGCGCCAGGGCATGAAGGCCGGCGTGGTGCAACCACGCGACCTGATGGAAAAAGTGCTGCCGCAGCTGGATGCGGTGATCAAGCCCACCGCCGAGGAAAGCATTTTCTGGTCGCCGATCCGCACCATGCCGAACACCATCCCGGCTGAGGACAAGGCGCGCATCAGCGCCGAATACAAGCGCATGATCGAGCTGCGCATCATGCCGGCCTACCGTGCCCTGCGCGGCTTCATCGCCACCGAATACCTGCCGGCCACACGCACCAGCAGCGGCCTGGGCGCATTGCCCGATGGCCAGGCCTGGTACGCCAACCTGATCGTGCAGACCACCGCCAGCGACCAGACCGCCGCACAACTGCATGCGCTGGGCGAACAGCGCGTGCAGGAACTGCAGGCGCAGATCGCCACGGTGATGAAGGACGCCAAGCTGCGCGGCTCTCCCACCAAGCTGCTGCGCAGCATGCGCAACGACCGCCAGTTCCAGTACGGCGACGCCAATGCGCTGATCAACCGCTACCGCCAGGTGCAGCAGCAGGTCAGCGCACGCCTGCCGCAGGTGCTGGATACCTTGCCGCAGGCACCGCTGGAAGTCCGTGCGGTGGAACCGGAACGTGCACTGACCGCCGCCGCTGCCGCCTATCAGCCGTCGGCGGCCGGTCAACCGGGCGTGCTGTACGTCAATACCCGCGACCTGCCCAGCCGCAAGCGCTGGAACGTGCCGGTGCAGTACCTGCATGAAGCGATCCCGGGCCACCACGTGCAGCTGGGCCTGCAGCAGGAGCTGGCCAAGCTGCCACGCTTCCGCCGCCTCGGTGGCGATCTCGCCTTCGTCGAAGGCTGGGGCCTGTACGCAGAAACGCTGGGCGAGGACCTGGGCATCTACACCGATCCCTACGACCGCATCGGCTACCTGTACTCGCGCCTGCTGCGCGCCGCCCGCGTGGTGGCCGATACCGGCGTGAACGCCCAGGGCTGGAGCAAGCAGCAGGCTGTCACCTACCTGCAGAAGACCGTGGACATGAGCAGCGACGACGCCAGTGCCGAAGTCGAGCGGATCATGGCCCAGCCCGGCCAGGCGCTGTCGAACGTCGCCGGCCTGACCACCATCGTTGCCCTGCGCGACAAGGCCAAGGCGCGCCAGGGCGCCGCCTTCGACCTGCGCCGCTTCCACGCCGAACTGCTGAAGGACGGCTCGATGCCGCTGGACGTGCTTGACCGCAAGATGGAACGCTGGATGGTTCAGCCGGCCAGCACTCCGCCCACGCCTTCACCTTGACCCCTCCGGAGCCACCATGCGCCCTGCCGTCGCCCTGTTCGCCGTCGTGCTGGGCCTGCTGCCTTCAACGGGTATCGCCGCACCGGTGCTGACGCCACCGGATGCGGGCATCGACGGGCTGATGCAGGCCTACGACGGCCAGGTACCCGGTGCTGCAGTCCTGGTACTGCACGACGGGCAAGTAGTGTTCCGCCGCGGCTACGGCCTGGCGGTGGTGGAGGACGGCACCGCGGTCACCCCGGCCAGCAACTTCCGGCTGGCCTCGGTCAGCAAGCAGTTCACCGCTGCGGCGGTGCTGCTGCTGGTGGAGGATGGCCGGCTTGGGCTGGATCAGCCTGCCCGGCAGTGGCTGCCCGAACTGCCACCGGCTGCGGCAGCCATCACGATCCGCCAGCTGCTCTCGCACACCGGTGGCCTGCTCGACTACGAAGACCTGATGGATCCAGCTGATACTCGGCAGGTGGATGACGCCGACGTGCTGGCCCTGTTGTCGCGCCAGGACCGGCTGAACTTCGCGCCGGGCACGCAGTACCACTACAGCAACAGCGGCTATGCGCTGCTGGCACTGATCGTCGGCCGCGCATCCGGCCAGGATTTCGCAGCCTTCCTGCAGCAGCGCATCTTCCGTCCACTGGGCATGGCCCACACCGTGGCCCATCAGGACGGCATCGATACCATCGCCGCACGCGCCTATGGCTACAGCTGGATCGATGGCCGCTGGCAGCGCACCGACCAGAGCGCCACCAGTGCCGTGCTCGCCGATGGCGGGATCTACTCCTCGCTGGACGACCTCGCCCGCTGGGATGCGGCGCTGTACGACGACCGCCTGCTGTCGAAGGCCTCGCGCCGCGCGATGTTCAGCCCGGCCACATCGACATCCGAACCGGATGTGCCGCACTACGGCTTCGGCTGGCGCCTGAACGGCCCAGTGCAATGGCACAGTGGCGAAAGCATCGGCTTCCGCAATGTGATCGTGCGACACCCGGAAAAGCACCTGACCGTGATCGTGCTGACCAACCGCAACGCCCCCGAACCCTATCCGCTGGCACTGAAGATCGCCCAGCGCTGGCTGGACACCCTGCAATGAACACTGGTTCCGACGCCCTGCTGGGCATCCACCATGCGGCACTGATCTGCAGCGATTACTTACGCTCCAAGGACTTCTACGTGCGCATCCTCGGCCTGCGCGTGCTGGCCGAGAACCACCGCGCTGCGCGCGATTCCTGGAAACTGGACCTGGCCCTGCCCGACGGCGGACAGCTGGAACTGTTCTCGTTCCCCTCGCCACCGCCCCGCCCCAGCCGCCCGGAGGCCCAGGGCCTGCGCCACCTCGCGTTCCGGGTGGCCACGCTGGAGCCGTTCATCCAGCGCCTGGCCGCACATGGCGTGGCCTGCGAACCGATCCGCGTGGACGAATACACCGGCCGCCGCTTCACCTTCTTCGCCGACCCGGATGGCCTGCCGCTGGAGCTGTACGAAGTCGGTTGACGCCCCTGGGGTCAGATCCCTTTTCCGACGGAAAAGGGATCTGACCCCATCGCCGCCACCTGACGCCTCATCCACGCATGGCGTGGATCTACCGTGTCGACCAAGGTCGACACCTACCAACAGCCGAAGGAATTTGTCAGAGGTGGGGCGGTGTGGGTGGGCAGGACCGTTGGCGCCATGGATGGCGCCATCGAGCCCCCATGGGTGAGGGCGCTTTGCTTGCGAAGCAGTGCTTCGCAAGCGCCCGAACGCCCAGCCGCCAGCGGCTGGGCCGGACCGCGGAGCGGGGTTTACGGCGTGTCCTGCCCACCCACACCGCCCCGCCATCCCACGGAATTCCGCCGTTGAGGTTGCCGGCCAGCGGCCGGCACTACCGCGGGTGCAGGGCGCAACCCTGCAACGCCCCCCTTCCCCATACTCCGCCGAATGGGTATACAGTCGACCCATGCCGGCACCGTGCCGGAATGAACCCTGGGAGGGGACCATGCGCAAGACCTTCAAGACCCTGCTGCTGGCATTGCCGCTGTGCCTGGCCGCACTTTCGGCGCAGGCCGCCGACGGCGCCGCCGGCCGCTGGAAGACCATCGACGACAAGACCGGGAAGGTGAAGTCGATCGTCGAGATCACCCAGGCCCCCAACGGCACGCTGACCGGCAAGGTGGTCGACATCCTGCACTCGGACAAGGGCCCGAACCCGGTCTGTGACGGCTGTGAAGGCGCCAACAGGAACAAGCCGGTGAAGGGCATGACCATTCTCTGGAACCTGAAGGCCGACGGCGCCAACAAGTGGTCCGGCGGCACCATCCTCGACCCGGCCAACGGCAAGACCTACAAGTCGAAGATGGAACTGCAGCCCGGCGGCACCCGGCTGGACGTGTCCGGCTGCATCGCCTTCATCTGCCGTGCGCAGACCTGGCAGCGCGAATAAGCGCTCCGCACCTGCTTCAACCCCGTGACCCGGCCCCGGCCGGGTCACGTCGTTGCGGGCATGCGATACTCTGCGGTTCCCTCGGCTTCACCCCGCGACCATGACCCGTACCGCGCTCGTCACCACCGCCCTGCCCTACGCCAACGGCCCGCTGCACCTGGGCCATCTGGTCGGCTACATCCAGGCTGACATCTGGGTACGTGCGCGGCGAATGAGCGGCGGCAGGACCTGGTTCGTCTGCGCCGATGACACCCACGGCACGCCGATCATGCTGGCCGCGGAAAAGGCCGGGGTCACCCCGGAAACCTTCATCGCCAACATCCAGGCCAGCCACGAACGTGACTTCGCCGCCTTCGGCGTGGCCTTCGACCACTACGACTCGACCAATTCGGCGGCCAACAAGGCGTTGACCGAGCAGTTCTACCTGAAGCTGGAAGCGGCCGGCCACATCAGCCGCCGTTCGGTCGCGCAGTTCTACGACCCGGCCAAGGGCATGTTCCTGCCCGACCGCTACGTCAAGGGCATCTGCCCGAACTGTGGCAGTGCCGACCAGTACGGCGACAACTGCGAAGTCTGCGGCGCGACCTATGCACCGACCGACCTGAAGGAGCCGCGTTCGGTCATCTCCGGCGCCACGCCGGAAATGCGCGATTCGGAGCACTTCTTCTTCGAGGTGGGCCACTTCGATGCGTTCCTGCGCGAGTGGCTGGCCGGCGATGTCGCCCTGCCGGGCGTGAAGGCCAAGCTGGGCGAGTGGCTCAATGCCGAAGGCGGCCTGCGCGCGTGGGACATCTCGCGCGATGCGCCGTACTTCGGTTTCCAGATTCCCGGCCAGCCGGGCAAGTACTTCTATGTCTGGCTGGACGCACCGATCGGCTACCTGTCCAGCTTCCAGACCCTGTGCGGCAGGATCGGTGAGGACTTCGAAGCGCACCTGCGTGCCGGCACCGCCACCGAACTGCACCACTTCATCGGCAAGGACATCGTCAACTTCCATGGCCTGTTCTGGCCGGCGGTGCTGCACGGAACCGGCCACCGCGCGCCGACCCGCCTGCACGTCAACGGCTACCTGACCGTGGACGGCGCCAAGATGAGCAAGTCGCGCGGCACCTTCGTGATGGCCCGTACCTTCCTCGATGCCGGCCTGGAGCCGGAAGCGCTGCGCTACTACTACGCCGCCAAGTCCGGCGGTGGCGTCGACGATCTCGACCTGAACCTGGGTGACTTCATCGCCCGCGTCAACGCCGACCTGGTCGGCAAGTTCGTCAACCTGGCCAGCCGCTGCGCCGGCTTCATCAGCAAGCGCTTCGACGGCCAGCTGGCCGCGCAGCTGCCCGATGCGGCGCAGTACCAGCGCTTCGTCGATGGCCTGGCGCCGATCCGTGAAGCCTACGAGCGCAACGACCCGGCCGCGGCGATCCGCCTGACCATGACCCTGGCCGACGAAGCCAACCGCTACATCGACGACGTCAAGCCGTGGGTCATCGCCAAGCAGGAAGGCGCCGAGGCGCAGCTGCAGGCCGTGTGCAGCCAGGGCCTGAACCTGTTCCGCGTGCTGGTCACCGCGCTGAAGCCGGTGCTGCCGGCCACCGCCGCGCAGGCCGAGGCCTTCCTGGCCGCGCCGGTGAATGACTGGACCGAGCTGGCGCAACCGCTGCTGGGACACCGCATCACCGAGTACACCCCGCTGTTCACCCGTATTGACCCGAAGAAGATTGACGCCATGATCGACGCCTCCAAGGACACCCTGCAGCCGGCGGCTGCCGCTGCCCCCGCCGCCAAGCCGGCCGCCCCGGCTCCGGCCCCGGCCAAGGACGAAGCAAAGAGCGCCGACGCCCCGGCCTACATCGGCATTGACGATTTCGCCAAGCTCGACCTGCGTATCGGCAAGGTGCTGGTCTGCGAGTTCGTGGAAGGTTCGGACAAGCTGCTGCGCTTCGAACTGGACGCCGGCGAGCTGGGCAAGCGCCAGATCTTCTCCGGCATCCGTGGCAGCTACGGCGAACCGGAGCAGCTGGTGGGCCGCAGCGTGGTGTTCATCGCCAACCTGGCCCCGCGCAAGATGCGCTTCGGCCTGAGCGAAGGCATGATCCTGTCGGCCGGCTTCGACGGTGGCGCACTGGCGCTGCTGGACGCCGACAGCGGCGCGCAGCCGGGCATGCCGGTCCGCTGATGCCTGCAGCGGGCGTGGTTACGGCCACGCCCGCCGGCAGCTCCGGCCCCGGGACGCAACGCGATGGGAAGCAACGCAATGGAACTGGCGCTGTTCGACTTCGACCACACCGTGACCACCTGCGATACCTATGGCCGATTCCTGCGCCGCGTGGCCACCGCCGAACAGCTGGCACAGGCATGGTGGAAAGTCGGGCCGTGGCTGGCCGCGTACAGGCTGAAGCTGATCTCGGCCGAACGCATCCGTGCACGCGTCACCCGCCTGACCTTCAGTGACCGCCACAGCGATGACATCGCCACGCTGGCCGCAGGCTTCTCGCGCGAGTTCCTGCCCGACGTGGTGCGCCCGGAAATGCTGGAGCAGATCCGCTGGCACAAGGAACAGCGGCACACCGTCGTGATCGTGTCGGGCTCGCTGGACCTGTACCTGCGGCCGTGGTGCGAGCAACTGGGCCTGCAGCTGATCTGCAACCGGCTGGAAAGCCAGGACGGCCGCCTGACCGGCCGTTACGCCGGTGGCGACTGCGGTCCGCGCAAGGCCGAGCACATCCGCCGCCAGTTCGATCTGTCGCGCTACCTGCGCATCCATGCCTACGGTGACAGTTCCGAAGACAAGCCGATGCTGGCGCTGGCCCACGAGCGCTGGTTCCGCGGCAAGCCCCTGAAATAACCCAACGCGCAGCCTTCGCCACGCATGAGCCTGATCCCGCCCCTGACCGAACGCCTCGACCGCCTGCTGCCGCAGACCCAATGCGGGCAATGCGGCTATGACGGCTGCCGCCCGTATGCGCAGGCAATGGCACGTGGCGAGGCGGGTGTGGACCGCTGCCCGCCGGGTGGCGACGCCGGTGCACGGGCGTTGGCGCAGGTGCTGGGTGTACCGGCGATTCCGTTCGATCGTTCGCGCGGCGAGCACAAGGCGGCCCAGGTGGCGTTGATCGTCGAAGCCGACTGCATCGGCTGCACCAAGTGCATCCAGGCCTGCCCAGTGGACGCCATCGTCGGCGGCGCCAAGTACATGCACACGGTCATTGCCGACCTGTGCACCGGCTGCGAACTGTGCATCCCGCCGTGCCCGGTGGACTGCATCGAGCTGCTGCCCCTGTAACAGGGGTCAGATGCCTTTCCGCAGGAAAGGGACCTGACCCCATCCCGCAGTTACGGCACCGCTGCCGTCACCACGATCTCGACCTTCCACTCGGCGTGCGCGAGCTTGGCTTCGAAGGTTGCGCGGGCCGGGGTCGCGCCCTCGACCACCCACTCGTCCCACGCCTTGTTCATGCCGTCGAAGTCGGCGATGTCGGCCAGGAACACTTCCGCACGCAGCACGTGCTGGCGATCGCTGGCGACCAGCGCCAGCAGCTTGTCGATCTCCGCCAGCACCTGCCGGGTCTGGCCGGTGATGTCCTGGCTGGTGTCTTCCGGAATCTGGCCGGAGAGGTAGGCGACCTTGTTGTACACGGTCATTTCGGACATGCGCGGTCCGACGTCGTAACGCTCCATCATGGGCGTGGCTCCTGCGGGTGATCAGGCCCGCATTGTCCTCCAATCCGGTCAACGGTGGGTGCACGGGTCCCCCGCGCGACACGTCACTACCGGGCTCCGACACATCCGCTGGTCAAATGGCGGCGACAGGCGCACGATGCGCCACGCCCCGCGTTGACACCGCACTCGCCCCTCCTGACGCACCCTTGCGCCGATGACCGCAGCCACCAACCCCGCCGCCGCTTCCTCCACCCCGGCATGGAAGCGGGTCCTCACCATTGTCGTTCCCCTGCTGATCCTCTCGCTGGCCCTGCATGGCCTGGCCAGTGAATTCGATGAGCACGGCTACCGCGCCATCCGCCAGGCGTTCCGCCAGCTCAGTGGCCTGCAGATCACGCTCACCGTGGTGCTCGGTCTGGCCAGCTACGCCTGCCTGATCGGCTTCGATGCCATCGGCCTACGCCGCAGCGGCATCCGCGTGCATCCGGCACGCATCGGCATCACCGCCTTCCTTGCGCATACGCTGGGCCAGACCGTGGGCTTTGCCGCGCTGACCGGCGGCGCAGTGCGCCTGCGTGGCTACCGCAGCGCCGGCCTGGACCTGGCGCAGATCGGCCAGGTGGTGCTGATGAGCACGCTTGGTTTCGTATTCGGTGCGTGGCTGTTGATCAGCGTGGCGCTCTGCATGGAACCGGCGGCAGCGGCGTTGGCATTGCCACTGAATCCCGATGCCGTGCGCATCGTCGGCATCGTCGCCCTGCTCGCCTATCTGGGTACCGTGCTGCTGGTCGGTCGCGATGGACGGCAGTTCAGCGTGTTCGGCCATACGTTGTGGCTACCCGACCGCCGCACCATGCTCGGCGTCACCGTGCTCAGCGTGATCGAGCTGGTGCTGGCCAGCGCAGCGTTCTATGTGCTGCTGCCGGACTCGACACCCACCGGCCTGCCCGGCTTCGTCGGCCTGTACCTCGTCGCGGTACTGGCCGGCCTGGTCTCGACCGTGCCGGCCGGGCTGGGCGTGTTCGAATGGAGCCTGTTGAAGCTGTTGCCCCAGGTGGCGCCGGCGGCGGTGCTGGCGGCCGCGTTGATCTACCGCGTGACCTATTACGTACTACCGCTGGTGCTGGCCACGTTGCTCGCCCTTGCGCCCGCGCTGCGCCAGCCGCTGCAGGCCAGTGCCGGGGCAACCCGCGCCGGCTGGAACGCACTGCGCCCATGGTTGCCGCAGATCATTGCGCTGGCGGTGTTCAGCATCGGTGCCGCGCTGGTCATCGACGGCACGCTGCCCACGCCACGTCGGCACCTAGTCAACGCGTCGCTGCCGATCCTGGAAACCTCGCACCTGATCGGCAGCCTCAGTGGTGTCGCGCTGCTGCTGATCGGGCAGGGCCTGGCCCGGCGCAGCCACGCGGCGTGGATGCTGGCGATGGCGGTGTGCGTGGCCACCCCGCTGCCGCTGTGGCTGCGCGGTGGCCAACCGTTGATCGCCGTCTCGGCGGTGCTGGTGGCGATGGCGCTGTGGGCCGCGCGCCGCGAGTTCTACCGCCAGGGTGCGCTGCTGGATGAAGCCTGGTCGTGGCCGTGGCTGCGCAACCTGGGCCTGGTGCTGGTGGCGGTGACCTGGCTGCTGTTCTTCACCTACAGCCATGTCGAATACCAGAACGAGCTGTGGTGGCAGTTCGCGGTCTCCGGCAACGCACCGCGCGCGTTGCGCGCGTTGCTGGTGGTGGCCATCGCGCTGGTGATGTTCGGCCTGGCGCGGCTGCTGCACAGCACGCGCAGCCCGCTACCCGCCGCCGATGAAGCGACGCTGCAATCGCTGGCGCCGGTCCTGGCCGGTGCCACCGACACCCAGGCCTGCCTGGTGCTGACCGCTGACAAGGCAGTGCTGCGCGACGAAGCGAAACTGGGCTTCGTGATGATGCAGCGCTATGGGGGGTCGCTGATCGCGATGGGCGACCCGGTCGGCCCGCCGGACGTCGCCCGCGCATTGATCTGGCGCTTCCGCGAGGAAGCCGACCGCCTCGGCCTGCGCCCCGTCTTCTACCAGGTCGGCGAGTCCTACTGGCAGACCTACCTTGACCTCGGCCTGGGGCTGGTCAAGCTGGGCGAAGAAGCGATGGTGCCGCTGCATGATTTCGGCCTGGAAGGGCGCGAGCGCGCCGACCTGCGCCAGGCCTGGAACCGGGGCAAGCGGGGTGGCCTGTCCTTCCGCGTGGCGCCCGTGGAGGAAGTTCCCAGCCTGCTGCCGCGCCTGCACGCGATCTCCAACGCTTGGCTGGAAGACAAGGCCGGCGACGAGAAGGGCTTCTCGCTCGGCAGCTACGACCCGGATTACCTGGTGCGCTTCCCGGTGGCGCTGGTCGAGGCCGAAGGCCAGATCGTGGCCTTCGCCAACCTGTGGCAGGCACCGGCCGGCGCCGAGCTGTCGGTGGACCTGATGCGCCACGTCAGCGAAGCACCGAAGGGCACGATGGACTTCCTCTTCATCGAGCTGTTCCTGTGGGGCCGCGCACAGGGCTATGCACGTTTCTCGCTGGGCATGGCGCCGCTTTCCGGGCTGGCACAGCATCGTCTGGCTGGCCGCTGGAACCGCCTGGCCGGCCTGCTGGCGCGGCATGGCGAACGTTTCTACGGGTTCAGTGGCCTGCGCCGCTTCAAGTCGAAGTTCGATCCGCAGTGGCGGCCGCGCTATCTCGCCGCGCCTGGCGGCATGCACCTGCCAGCGGCGCTGCTGGACGCCACGCGCCTGATCTCTCTGGACCCGCGGCGCAACTGACGACCCGCACCACCCGGCAGGTGTCGACCTTGGTCGACACGCCAGCGCCGACCAAGGTCGGCATTTTCCAGCACGCTGGCCAGCGTGGCCCGGCGCTACGCCCCGCCCTTGAGGATCACCTCGGCCAGCCGATCATAGTCACCGCCGAAATGGTGGTCGCCCGGCAGCTTCACCCGCTTCACGCCGTCATTGGCCGGCAGGTCCGGGCACAGTGCGTCCTCGTCCTTGTCGCCGTATACGCACAGGGTTTTTTCCGCCGGCAGCCTGGCCACCTCCGGTGCGATCGGCAGGCCATCGCCGCCACCGCCCAGCCAGTTGCTGACGTGGAATTCAAAGTCGGCCTTCCTGCCTACCGACAGCAGCACGATACGATCCAGTGCGTCACGGGTGCCGGCGTCGAGCTGGTTGATGGTGGCCGGCAGCACGTCGGCGCCCTGCGAGAAGCCAATCAGCATCACCTTGTCGCGGTGCCACTGCTGGCGGTAGTGGTCGATGATCTTCTGCAGGTCAGCGGCGAAGCCCTTCGGCGTGCGCTCGCTCCAGAAGTAGCGCAACGAGTCGATGCCGACCACGGCCACGCCGTGCTCGTTGAGCGACGACGCCACGTCCTTGTCCAGGCCGGCCCAGCCGCCATCGCCGGACACGAACACGGCCAGCGTGTCACCGTTGCCACTCGCCGGTACTTCCACCACCGGCAGGCCTTTCAGCGCGGCCGGCGGCGGTGCCAGACTGACCCCGGCCTGCGCGCCGATCACCCGCGCTGCGGCCACCAGACCGGGTGAGGCATCACCGCGCGCGGTTCGCTTGAATTCGCGCGCCATGGTGACCTGCTGAACAAACCGGCTGGCCTCGCCCACCTTGCAGCCGTGATCGCCAGCGGCACTCAACCACGGAAAATTCAGTTCGGCGGGCTGCAGCGTGTTGTGCTTCACACCATCGCCGCAGACCATGCGCTCATGCTTGTGGTCCGGGCAGAAGCCGGTGGTCAGCAGGCCGGCAAACACCTGGGTGTCGGCCTGCGCCGCGAGCGAATAGGCCATCTCGGCACCCTCGCCGTCACCGCCGACCAGCGGCAGGTGGTAGCCGGGCAGATGCAGGGACGCCTGCAGCCAGCGCGAGAAGTTCTCGACGTCACCGGCGCCGAACGAGCAGGTCGGATCACCCTCGCGCTTGAGCACGCCGCGCAGGTGCGCGATGTCCACAGCGGCAACCATGGCGCCGTCGGCACGCAGGGCTTCGATCGGCAGGCGGCTGGTGTCACCACCCGGGGTGGGCTCGTGGAACCAGATCACCACCCGCTGCGGCGTGCCGGCCGGCATGTGCACCGGAATCTGCTCGAACCGCCCATGGCTGAACTGCTGCGGGGTCCCCGCCGCCGTCGCCGGCAGCGCGGCCAGCGCCAGTACCACACCCATTGCCCTGCCCAGCCCTGCACGCTTCATATCGCATCCCCGATGGAATGCGCACACGATACGCCGCCACCGCGTGCACGGCACGTACCGGTGCAGGCCGTTGGCGATTCAGTCGGCCGTGGTACGCCGACTGCGCCGGTACAGTGCCAACGCCAGGTACAGCAGCCAGCCTACGATCACCACGATCACGACCTTCTGGCCCAGCCCGCGCGGCGGACCGGCGCGCCACAACACATTCAGCCACAACAGTACGAACGCCAGCCAGGCCCAGCCCCAGAGCAGGCCCGCGGCGGACTGCCAACCCGGTTCGCGGCGCAGGTACCAGGCCTGCAGCAGCATGCCGACGCTGGCACACAGGAACGCGGTGTTGGCCGCCAGCCCATGGATGAACGGTGCCAGCAGCGGCGTCGCTTCCGGCAGCCAGCTGTCACCGATGGCGACCGTGGCCAGGCCCAGTGCCGAGACAGTGAACAGCAGCGGCGCCGCCGCGCTGCGCCGCGGGCCGATGCTGCCCCGGTAGAGGCTGATGCCGAGCAGGGCGATCGCCAATGCCAGCAGGCAGTAGGCCGCGCGCAATGCCAGCCCCCACGGCCCGTGCAGGTAGAGGCTGAGCGTGGCCCGCACCCAGTCCAGATCGGTGCGTGCGAACTGGGTCCACAGCGCGGTGGCCACGAACAGCAGCAGCGCCGCCAGCGCCAGCAGTGCCGCTGGGCGCGCGCGGCTCATGCGGACGCCTCCGGGTGCCGCGCCAGCCATTCGGCCAACGCCTTGCGATAGCGCTGCAGCTCGTCGGCATACAGGTCCAGCACGCACAGCGGGCAACCGCTGCCGCAGCATTCGTTCGGACCGGGCTCTTCCGGCGGCAACGGGCGGGGATCGGGATCAGGGACAGACACGGTTGGAAGCGGCAATCGGTGGAAACAGGCCCCAGTGTACCGGGCTGGTTCAGTGGCCCAGCTGCCGGCGCAGGTTGTCGCGCGCGGCCGCATCGAGTCGCTGGTGGAAGAATTCGCTGAGGAAGATGCGCGGTGCACGCAGCAGGCCCTGCAGGAAACGGCGGCGGCCGGCGCGATACAGGAAGCCCGGCACCACGCCCTTGTACTCTTCGGCCACGCCGCGGTCATAGGCGCTGAACACCGGTTCCGGCGCGGCCAGGATCGCCATGTCGCAGTCCAGGAACAACGCGGCCTCGGCATCGACATCGTCCGGGCCGAGCTCGCCATGGCGGGCAGTCAGCAGGATCAGCTGCTCGACCCGGGCCGCGTCGACCGTGGCAAGTTCCGGTGCCTGCGCGATCGCCTGCAGGGCCAGCTGCGCCGAACGCGCCTCGTTGTCCTTTCGCCCCGCCACATAGATCGCATCGTGGTAGAGCGCGGCCAGGTAGACCTCGGCCGGCTGCTGCCAGCCTGGACCGTCGGCAACCTCCTGGCAGTGCTGCAGCACCGCACGCACGTGGCCGAAGTGATGGTAGGCACGTGGTGGCGTCGCATAGCTGTCCTGCAGCGCCTGCCACTGCGCCGGAGCGAGCGTCAGCGGGGAGAAGTCCATGACCGGATCATCCCGCCTGCGCCGGTGGCGGGCAAGCTGGCCATTTTTTCACCACACCCTCACAACGCCCTTCGCACGGGACCCCAACGCGGTTGTCCACAGCTTTGTCGAGCGCTGGTCCACACCGGCTGTGGATGAACGCGCGGACCGACCAGCGGTCACTGCAGGGGTGCGCGCACAGGTCTACACTCGCCTCAGGCGGGAGCGCCCGCCGCTGCCGGGAGCCGTCATGTACCGTCCTGCCGCCCGATCCGTTCTGCTCGCACTGGCCGCATTGGCGGCACCCTCCGCGATCGCCCTGAACCCTGACGCGAACGAAGCCCCTGCGCTCACTGCCAGCACCGCCGCGCCGACGATTCCGACGCCGCAGCAGGTGTTCGCGATTCCACCGGCCATGCTCGATATGCTGCACACCCAGGTGACCCGTCGCAGCTATTCGCGCGAGCAGCGCCTGCAGGCGCTGGTGGAGATGATCTTCGACCGCCATGGCATGGACCTGCAGTACGACGCCGACGCGACCCTTACCGTCAGCGAGATCTGGCAGCAGCGACGCGCCAACTGCCTGGCCTTTACCCTGATGTTCGTCGCGCTGGCACGCGAAGCCGGCATCCAGGCGCGCGTGCAGGAGGTCGGCCAGGTGGTGTCGTGGTACCAGGACCAGGCCCAGGGCCTGGTCTACAGCGTAGGCCACGTCAATGCCGGGGTCGGCTTCGCCGGCCGCTTCGCCACCGTCGATCTGGATCGCAATGTGCTGTACGACCGCCGAGGGCCGCTGCCGATCAGCCAGGCGCGGGCGTTGGCGCACTTCTACAACAATCGCGGTGCCGAACGCATGGCCAGCGGCGACCTGGCGGGCGCACGTACCTTCTTCGATACCGCGCTGGCGCAGGACGGCAGCTTCGCTGCCACCTGGAACAACCTGGGCGTGCTGGAAAACCGCACGGGCGATACCGCCGCCGCGCGACGGGCACTGGAAAGGGCGTTGCGACTGGACGGCCGCCAGGATGCTGCACTCACCAACGCCAGCGCCCTCTACCGCAAGCTCGGCATGATTGCGCAGGCCCAGGCACTGGAGCAGCGGTTGCAATCGGTGCAGCGCGAAGACCCGTTCGCGCAGTACCTGCTCGGAGCCGAGGCCGAACGCGCCGGGCAACTGCAGCAGGCGATCCGCTATTACCGGAAGGCCGTGCGCCTGTACGACACCGCGCACCAGTTCCACTTCGGGCTGGCGCGGGTCTATTTCCTGGCGGGCCAGCTCAAGCACGCCGATCGTGAGCTGCTGCGTGCACAGGAACTGGGCGGGGCGCCGCAGCAGGCGCGCTACCAGGCCAAGCTGGACAGCCTGGCCCGCTGGCGCGCACGGCAGCAGGCCAGGCGCTGAAGGCCGGTCAGGCCTTCTTGAGGAAGCAGGTCTTCAGGACCAGGCCCTTGATCTTGTCCGAATTGCCTTCGATGTGCTCGGCATCGTCCTCGACCAGGCGGATGTTGCGGATCACGGTGCCCTGCTTGAGCGGGATCGAGGAGCCCTTCACCTTCAGGTCCTTGATCACGGTGACGGTGTCACCGGCCTGCAGGGTATTGCCGTTGCTGTCACGCACGACCAGGGTCGAACCGGCACTTTCCTCGGCGGTCCATTCGAAGCCGCAGTCGGCGCAGATCCACAGCGCGCCATCGGCGTAGGTGTTTTCCAGGGTGCACTGCGGGCAGGCGGGGGCAGAAGACATCAGCAAGTACCTCAAAGTGAATCAACAGCCACCATTGTAACCGCCCGGCTCCCCTGGCCTTTTCCGGGCAGTACGCCGCGACCTCGTTGACCCGGCCCGGAACAGGAAACCGCGGGACCTTGCAGTCGGCGGCGAACTGCAGCAGAGTGCGCGGCCCCTGATCGCCCCCGGAACTCCCCATGCGCCTCGGCATCGACTTCGGTACCAGCAACTCCGCCGCCGCCATCGTGCATGAAGGGAAGCTGCTGCCGATCCGCTTCGGCGACGCCGAGCAGTTCCGGACCAGCGTGTACTTCCCCGGCGTGGTTCCCGACCCGGATGACTTCCAGCTCGATGACGGCCAGGAGCACCAGCTGCAGCAGATGATCGACAGCGCTGCGCGTGCGGCGCGCGCCGCCGGCCAGGAACGCACGCCGCAGGCGCTGCGCCGCGAAGCCCTGCGCGCGCTGCGCCGGGAATGGATGGAAGCCCGTGCCGGCAAGGAACGCAGTGCCAGCGACCTGCTGCAGAATGCGGTCTACGGTGACGAAGCGCTGGAAGCCTATTTCGAGGAACACGAAGGCAACCTGGTGCAGAGCCCGAAATCGATGCTCGGCTACAACCTGCACCCACGCGCCAAGCAGACCATCACCGGCATCGCCGCGCACATCCTCGAGCACATCCGCCTGACCGCCAGCGCCCAGCTCGGCCAGCCGCTGCGAGCGGCCCTGCTCGGGCGTCCGGTGCAGTTCCGCAGCTCGATCGGTGCGGCCGGCAATGACCAGGCGCTGGACATCCTGCGCGAAGCCGCCAGCCAGGCCGGTTTCGACCAGATCGATTTCCTCGAGGAACCGGCCGCGGCGGCCATGCACTATCACGCCGAAAGCCGCGAACGGCACCAGGCCGTGATCGTCGACATCGGCGGCGGTACCACCGATATCGCCCACGCCGAAGTCGGCGGCGACGACGCCCCGCGCATCCACCGCGCCTGGGGCATCGCCCGCGGCGGCACCGATATCGACCTGGCGCTGAGCCTGTCCAGCTACATGCCGCTGTTCGGCCGCGGCATCACCCGCGTGCCCGCCCATCACTACGTGGAAGCGGCCACCGTGCAGGACATGACGCGCCAGCGTGACTTCCGCCAGCACAAATACGATCACGTCGACGATCCGTGGCGCGCGCGCCTGCAGGCCCTGCAGGACACCGGCAATACCGCCCGCCTGTACCGCGACGTCGAGCGCACCAAGATCGCCCTCAGTGCCGCCAGCGAACATCGCAGCACGCTGGACTACATCGCCCGCGACCTGCATGCCGACAGCAGCGCCGACGGCCTGGCCGCAGCCGCCCATGGTTATCTGGAGCAGCTGCGGGAGCTGCTGGCCCAGGTCCGCAGCGACATCGGCGGCGACCCGGACGCGGTGTTCCTGACCGGCGGCATGTCCCGCGCCGGGTATCTGCGCCAGGCCGTTGCGGAGGCCTTCCCGGGCGCCCGCATGGTCCACGGCGAGCCCTCGCTGGGCGTGGTCCAGGGCCTTGCGCTGGCGGCAGCCAGCCAGGATTAACAAAACGTTACGCGATCCAAGTTACTCTTGGTCGGCTAGAACCCTGCTGCACCTTCCACCGGCCACGCCGGTGTGTGTCCACGGTGCAGCCTGGCCCGCCCTACGGGCCTAGCGGCCATGCCTTCCTGGCTCGTTCATGGTCCGCGTACCACCGGAGCCGCCATCGAGACCCGCTTTGGGCACCCGCCAGGCCCCTGAGGCCTTACAACCTGACGCAGCACATGCACCCATCGACTGCCGCCGTTGTGACGCGGTCTGTTGCCGGCTGCCCGTGTTGCTGCAGTCCGGCGACCACGTGCCCGGCCAGTTCCTGTCACGCGACACCCACGGCCGTGCCGTGATGGCGCGCAACGAGGAAGGCTGGTGTGCGGCGATCGATCCCTATCACCTGCGCTGCACGATCTATTCGCAGCGCCCGGCGATCTGCCGCCAGTTCTCGATGGGCGGCAGTGACTGCCGCCGCGAGCGGCAGGACTACCTGCGCCAGGCTGATGCCTGGGCGCTTTCCTCCCCTTCCACCTGACAGGAGCAACCATGCCCCGCAAGGCAAAGACCCCCGCGAAGGCCAGCAACAGCATCCGCAGCGAACGCAAGGGCGCGGCCGCCAGCACCGTGGTCAGCAGCGATTCGATCGCTTCGGACCTGGCAGCGTTCCGCAAGGCCGGTGGCAAGATCGAAGTCCTCGGCACCACCTGGGCGCTGAAGAAAGCCAGCTGACCCAGTAGCGACCGCGGCGGCGCTGCCGCCGCGGCCTGCCGGATCGCGCTCAGCGATCCAGGCTTACCCGAACACTGCCCGAATGCGACTGGATGCGGATATCACCGTCGCCGCTGCCCAGCCGCGTATCAAGATGGCTGCCGGGGCCGTAGCGCGGCCGCTCCACCTGGCCAGCATCGCTGTTGATCGACCCGCTGAAGCTGTTCACCGACAGCTGCGCCGAGACGGCGCGCGGCAGGCGCAGGTTGACCGACGCACTCACCGATTCGACATTGATACGGCCTCCCGGCGCCAGCCCGGCCGCCGACAGGTCAATGCTGCCCGATACGGTTTCCACCGCCAGCCGCTGCACCAGCCCGGCATCGACCTCGACCCGGCCGGATACCGTCTGTGCACCGATGTCGCCGGACACGCCGCTCCCGGCCACGATCCGGCCACTGACCGTATTTACGTCCAGCTTCGGCGTCTGCAGGCGCGCGCTGACACCGCCACTGACCGTATTGAGCTTGCTGTCACCGCTGCGACCGGAGGCGCTGAGGCTGCCGCTGACGGTGTCGGCCTGCAGGCGGCGCACGTCGATGCCACTGATGTCCTGGCTGGCACTGACCGTGCTCAGCAGCAGCTCCACCGAGCGCGGCACGTTCAGCACCAGCGTTGCGCCGCCGTTGTTGCTGCGACGCGGATACTCGATCTCCCAGCGGACGCGGTTGGCACTCTTTTCCTGGCGCAGCTGCAGGCCATCACTGAGCGTACCGGTGAGCTGCACGTCGTTGCGGTCCCAGCCACGCACGGTCACCTTGCCGGCCACGTTGCTCAGTTCGATGCGGCCGCCGGCGGCCAGGTTGTGGCGTTCGTCGATCCGGGTGTCAGCCAGGGCCACCGCGGGCAGCAGCAACAGCGCGGCGCAGCAGGTCATCAGGGTTCGTGTCATCGGGGGTCTCCTCAGGTCGTCAGGCCGGACTCGGCGGCATAGGCCGCCTGCCGGGTCAGTTCCAGCCGCAGCGCATAGGTGCGCTTGAGCTGGCCAAGCAGGTGAGGCGCACGTGGGTCCTGCGCCAGCGCGGCCTGGATCTGTGCCGCGCTTTCATCCAGTTCGTGCAGCGCCGGCTGCCATTCCGGTGCCCGGCCTGCGGGCAGCGAGGCCACCGCCTGCCGGTACTGCTCGGTCATCGCCGCAGCCTGCAACTGCAGCGTGGACGGCACCGGTATATCCGGCTGCGCATGCCGCCAAGGGGCCACGGCGTAGATCGCCAGGCTGGCAGCCAGGGCAGCGCCGGCCGGCAACCACCAGCGGCGCCGCGAACGCGTTGCCAGGGCCACCACGTTGCCCGTTGGCGCAGGTGCTGCCTCTGGTTCCCGCGGCGGCAGCCGCGCGGACAGGCGTGCCCAGCCATCGGCCGGTACATCGCGCTCGTTCGGCAGCGCGCGCAGCCGGGCCAGCAGATCGTGATCGGAATCGTGTTCGTGTGTACTCATGTCATGTCTCCCAGCCGTGCGCGCAGCAGGCCGCGCGCACGATGCAGCTGTGCCTTTGAACTGCCGACGGCCATCTGCAGCTGCTCGGCGATTTCCTGGTGTTTCCAGCCTTCGATGTCGTGCAGTACCAGTACCGCGCGCGCCCTCGGAGGCAGCGTCGCGAGTGCGCGCTCCAGGTCGCGCTCGGTACCGGCACAACGGTCGTGCACCGATAGCTCCTGCAGGCCGCCGTCGACCTCCTCCAGACTGTCGTGGTCCTGCCCGGCGGCGCGCCCGCGCAGTTCCATCAGTGCGGCGTTGACGCCCAACCGGTGCAACCAGGTCGACAGGCTGCTTTCGAACCGGAACCCCGGCAGCGCCTTCCATGCCTGCAGGAACGCTTCCTGCAGGGCATCTTCGGCACGCGCCTGCTGGCCCCCGCACAGGCGCCACAGTACGGCGAACACGCGCGGCGCATGGCGCCGGTACAGCAGTTCGTAGGCCGCAGTGTCACCGGCGGCGGCCGCCCGCACCAAGGCGGGTTCGTCGACAGGGGCGTGGGCGGCAGGCGGCGCTGGCATGGTGGTGTCGAGCATATCGCTTGGATGCGGCGACCCGGAAAAAGGTTTAGAGCCGATCGCCGATCAAGGCCATGCAACCTTTTCGACGATGGCTGCATCCATGCAAGGTCATTCGAGAAAACACCTCCAGGGAGTTCCGCCATGTCCAGCCCATCCTGCGCCGCCCTGCTGGTAATCGTCGCTTGCGTCGTGCTGCAGGCATCGGGCCTGTCCTTGCGGTTGTGCCCCGACAACGGCCGCGCCTGCCTGCAGCAGGATCGCCAGGAGCTGGTCTGCCTGGCGTGGTCACCGATGGTCGAAACCCCGGCACGCGCCGGGTAACATCGAGGCCGTTCCCGCCACCTGTTTTCGCCCCCATGATGTTGTCGCTGAAGGATCACCTGCCGGCCTGGAGCCACCCATGGCTGAACTACGCGGGCGTGGCCCTGCAGATCGTGCTGGTGCTGCTGGTCGCCTGGCTGCTGCGGGTACTCGCCCGTCGCCTGATCCGGCGCTTTGCCGAGCACTACACGCTGCCACCTGAAATGGTGATGGGCGCGCGCCGGATCACCAGTTTCGTGGTCTATTTCAGCGCCCTGCTGTATATCCTCAGCCTGCTCGGCGCGAAGCCTTCAGTGCTGTGGACCGCGTTCACCGGCTTCGCGGCCGTGGGCGCGGTGGCCTTCTTCGCGGCCTGGAGCGTGCTCTCCAACATCTTCTGCACGTTGCTGATCTTCACCACTCGCCCGTTCCGCCTGCATGACTACATCGAAGTGCTGGAGAACGGCGAGAAGCCGGGCCTGAAAGGCCGGGTGATCGACGTGAACCTGATCTACACCACACTGCAGGAAACCGGCGACGGCCACGAAGGCACGGTGCTGCAGTTGCCGAACAACCTGTTCTTCCAGCGCACGGTGCGCCGCTGGCGTGACCCGGCGCAGGCGCCCGGCGGCATCCAGGGCGACGGCTGAGGGTGGGGTTTTCGGCAGGGCTGCGCCCTGCACCTGCAGAGGCCGAAGCCGAAGCAAGATCAAGAGCGGCATTCCGTGGGATGGCGGGGCGGTGTGGGTGGTCAGGACACGCCGTAAACCCATCCATGGGGGCTCGATGGCGCCATCCATGGCGCCAACGGTCCTGCCCACCCACACCGCCCCGCCTCTGACAGATTCCGGCGGCTGTTGGTAGGTGTCGACCTTGGTCGACACGGTGGGTCCACGCCATGCGTGGATGAATGTCTGTCAGATTTCGAAATCAGAAGATGGGGTCAGATCGGTTCTCCTCTGGAGAACGGATCTGACCCCAGACTTTGCTGGCAGATCGCGGGAATCTGTCGAAGGCGGGGTGGGTCCGGTTGCGGGGGCGTGAGCCGCATGGATGCGGCGACCGAGCCTCCATGGATGGATCCACGGCGTCCCCCGCAACCGGACCCACCCCGCCATCCCACAGGAAACCCGCTTCTGCTGCGGCTGTTGCTGTTGCTGTTGCTCCAGCTTGCAGCAGGTGCAGGGCTGCAAGCCCTGCCGATCAACACCCTGCTTACGAACGACTGACGTGACGCTCATGCGCCATGCGCGAGGCTGTCCGCTTGGCGGTTCGACTGGAGGTGACAAGGGTGCACTGGCAGAGCGCACAGGCCTACGCATGGCCGTTGGGATTGGCCGTGGTGGTGGGCGGTATCGGCGCGTGGCTGATCCTGTGGATCTACCATCGGCTGAAAGGGCGTGATCGGCGGCGCGCGCGCATCGGGCGTGTGCTCGGGCTGCCAATGGCCACCGCATGGCCGCTGCTGCTGTTGATTCCTGCGTTGCAGGCCACGCCGCTGCAGGATCCCCTTCTGGGCAACCTGCAACGGGTGCTGCACATCGCACTGACCGCCTGCTTCATCTGGTTGCTGGTACGCGCAGTGGCAGCGGGTGAGCGGGCCATCCTGCGCAGCCATCCCATCGATGTCTCCGATAATCTGGAAGCGCGCCGCATCCAGACCCAGACGCGGGTGCTCAGCCGCGTGCTGATGGGCGGCATCATCGTGCTGGGCACTTCGCTGGTGCTGCTGACCTTCCCCATGGTGCAGAAGATCGGCACCGCGCTGCTGGCCTCGGCGGGCCTCATCGGCCTGGTGGCCGGTATCGCCGCAAAGCCTGTGTTCGGCAACCTGATCGCTGGCCTGCAGATTGCAGTGACCCAGCCGATCCGACTGGACGACGTAGTGATCGTCGAGGGCGAGTGGGGACGCATCGAGGAGATCGGCAGCAGCTACGTGGTGGTACGCATCTGGGACGAGCGGAGGATGGTGGTGCCGCTGACCTGGTTCATCGAGAACCCCTTCCAGAACTGGACCCGGCGCAGCGCCGATCTGCTCGGTACGGCGTTTCTGTGGCTGGACTATCGTGCCCCGATCGCGGCGATCCGCGCTGAGCTGGAGCGCATCTGCCGGGGTGAGGCATTGTGGGATGGCCGGGTCTGCGTGACCCAGGTGACCGAAACCAGCGAGCGTGCGATCCAGGTGCGCCTGCTGGTGAGTGCGCGCAGCTCGGGCGATTCGTTCGACCTGCGTTGCCTGGTACGCGAGCGCATGCTCGATTTCCTCGCACGTGAGCATCCGCAGTCGCTGCCGCAGCTGCGTGCGCGGCTGCAGCATGCTGACGAGCTGGACATGCCGCGTGGTCCACGCGCACGTACTGCAGATGTGCGTTCGCCGGGGGCTGAAGACGGTGAGGCGGCAATCGTGCCGATGGAGCCGGAACCCGAACGGTAACGCCGGCCAGCGGCCGGCACTACCGGATCAAGGCTCGCCGGCGTCGATCAGCGTGTCGGTGCCGAAGTGCGGTGGCCGCCGCGCGCGGGTGCGCTGTTCGTAGGCGTACGCCATTTCGATCAGCTTCGGTTCGCTCCAGGCCGTGCCCATGAACAGCAGGCCGACCGGCAGGCCATCGATCTGGCCCATCGGCACGCTGAGGCTGGGATAACCGGCGACGGCGGCGGCGCTGTAGCTCTCGCCGGGGAAGTCGTCGCCTTCGCTGCGGATCGGCCACGCCACGCCGGTGGTCGGCGCGACCAGGGCGTCGAGCTGGTGGGCGGCGAGGGCGGCATCGATGCCTTCCGGGCCAGCCAGCCTGCGCGCATCGCTGCGTGCGCGGATATAGGCGGGGTCGGCCAAGCCAGCGGTAGCGTCAGCTTCCACCAGCAGTTCCTGGCCGAACAGGCCCAGTTCCTGCTTGCCGTGCGCCCGGTTGAAGGCGATCAATTCGGCCAGGCTGTGCAGGGGAGCGCGGTGGGCGCTGAAGTAACGCTCCAGCCCGGCCTTGAACTCGTACAGCAGTACCTTGCGTTCGGCGTCGGCCCAGGCGCCCTGGTTGGGCAGTTCCACCGGCACCACGACGGCACCGGCCCGGCGCAGCTCGGTGGCGGCGTGTTCGATCAGTGGCGGCATGCCGCGGTATTTCAGCAGCGGCGTCTGCAGCAGGCCGATGCGCTTGCCACGCAGTCCCTGCGGATCCAGCCGCGCGGTGTAGTCGTACACCGCACGGCCGGGCATGGTTGCGGTGGCCGGGTCGGCATCATCGCGGCCGGCAATTGCGGTCAGTACGGCCGCAGCGTCGGCGACGCTGCGTGTCATCGGCCCCGCAGTATCCTGGCTGAAGGAAATCGGGATGATGCCATCGCGGCTGACCAGGCCGACGGTCGGCTTGAGGCCGACGATGCCATTGATCGCCGCAGGGCAGACGATGCTGCCGTCGGTTTCGGTGCCGATCGCCACGCTGGCCAGGTTGGCGGCGACCGCTACCGCGCTGCCGCTGCTGGAGCCGCAAGGCGAGTGGCTGAGGCGATAGGGATTGCGGGTCTGGCCACCGCGCGCGCTCCAGCCGGACACCGAATCGTTGCCGCGGAAATTGGCCCATTCGCTGAGATTGGTCTTGCCCAGCACCACGGCCCCGGCCTCGCGCAGGCGCCGCACCAGATACGCATCGTCAGGGCGGAACCCCTGCAGGGCCAGAGAGCCGGCACTGGTGGCCATCGGCGCCGCGTTGATGTTGTCCTTCAGCAGTACCGGGATGCCGTGCAGCGGGCCACGCAGGCGTCCATCGCGGCGCTCGCGGTCGCGCGCCGCGGCTTCCTTCAGGGCATCGGGGTTGAGCTCGATCACCGCGCGCAGCCGGGGGCCGGCCCGATCCAGGGCGGCGATGCGCTGCAGGTAGGCCTGGGTCAGGGTGGTGCTGTCCAGTTCACCGGCGGTCATCCGCGCCTGCAGGTCGGCAACATCGGTTTCAGCGTACGGGAACGGCACGTTGCGGCTCGCAGGTTCGGCCGCATGCGCGCTGGGCGCGGCCGGGCTGCAGCCAGCCGAAAGCAGCGCAGGCAGCGCGGCGAGCAGGCAGGTCAGCAGAGGCGGCAAGGACGGGCGCATGGGGCGGCTTGGTCGGCTCCAATCCCCAGTGTAGCCGGTGCTCAGCGGTGGCGCTTGCGCAGGTCGCGGGCGAGAACGTAGACCACGATCAGGTTGATCGCCAGGATCGTCCACGACGGCCAGCCGGGGTGGCGGATGATCGCGAAGATGTCGAAGGGCAGGTACAGCGAGGCAGTCAGGCAGCCCAGCCAGGAGGCCCAGGCCTTGGCCCGCCACAGGCCCCAGGCTTCGACCAGGTGCAGCAGGCCGTAGCCGATCATCCCTGCCGCGGCCAGGTGGACCGCGTCGGGGCTGATCATATGCAGCAGCGAGGGCAGGGTGCCATGGTCCGGATCCAGGCTGAAACGCCGGATCAGGACCATGATGCCGTGCCGAAGCGGCTGCGGTCCGAGCACTTCCAGCCCGGTGGCGGCCAACAGCGCCAGCATCGCCTTGCTCGCTTCGAGCAGGGCGATGACGTGCAGACCCGGATGCCGGTGTGGATCCGGGTTGTAGCCGCTCTGGTTCACGGGGTGCTGGCTCAGCCGCCGCGCGAAGCCTTCTTGCGGTCGCTCTCGGTCAGGAACTTCTTGCGCAGGCGGATCTCCTTCGGGGTGATCTCGACCAGCTCGTCGTCTTCGATGAAGTCCAGGGCCTGTTCCAGCGAGTACTTGATCGCCGGGGTCAGCTGGATCGCATCGTCCTTGCCGGAAGCGCGCATGTTGGTCAGCGGCTTGGTCTTGATCGCGTTGACGGTCAGGTCGTTGTCCTTGGAGTGGATGCCGACCAGCTGACCTTCATACACGTTGTCGCCTTCGGCAGCGAAGAGCTTGCCGCGCTCCTGCAGCGGACCCAGCGAGTAGGCGGGGGTGACGCCCGGCGCATTGGCGATCATCACGCCGTTGATGCGCTTGGCGATCGCGCCCTGTTCCTTCGGACCGTAATGGTCGAACACGTGGAACAGCAGGCCCGAACCCTGGGTCAGGGTCTTGAACTCGTTCTGGAAACCGATCAGGCCACGGGCCGGGATCTGGTACTCCAGGCGCACGCGGCCCTTGCCGTCCGATTCCATGTTCTTCAACTGGCCCTTGCGGGTGCCCAGCTTTTCCATCACGCCGCCCTGGTGGACTTCTTCGATGTCCACCACCAGCTGCTCGATCGGCTCCATCAGCTGGCCGTCGATTTCCTTGATGATCACTTCCGGGCGCGACACGGCCAGCTCGTAGCCTTCGCGGCGCATGTTCTCGATCAGCACCGACAGGTGCAGTTCGCCACGGCCGGAGACCAGGAACTTGTCGGCGTCTTCCAGCTGCTCGACCTTCAGGGCCACGTTGTGGACCTTTTCACGGTCCAGGCGGTCCTTGATCTGGCGGCTGGTCAGGAACTTGCCACCGGACAGGTCCTTGTTGCCGGCGAACGGCGAATTGTTCACCTGGAAGGTCATCGAGATGGTCGGCTCGTCGACGGTCAGCGCAGGCAGGGCTTCCGGGAAGTCCGGTGCGCAGATGGTGTCGGAGATGGTCAGCTCCTGGATGCCGGAGATGGCCACGATGTCGCCGGCCTCGGCCGAATCCTGCTCGATGCGCTCCAGGCCCATGAAGCCCAGCACCTGCAGCACCTTGCCGTTGCGCTTCTTGCCTTCACGGTCGATGACCGCGACCTGCATGTTCTTCTTCAGGGTGCCGCGCTGGATGCGGCCGATGCCGATCACGCCCACGAAGTTGTTGTAGTCCAGCTGGCTGATGCGCATCTGGAACGGGCCTTCCGGGTCCACTTCCGGCTTCGGCGCGTGCTGCATGATCGCTTCGTACAGCGGGGTCATGTCGCCGTCGCGCACGGTGTCTTCCAGGCCCGCGTAGCCGTTCAGGCCCGAGGCGTAGACGATCGGGAAGTCCAGCTGCTCGTTGGTGGCACCGAGCTTGTCGAACAGGTCGAAGACCTGGTCGATCACCCACTCCGGACGGGCGCCCGGACGGTCGACCTTGTTGACCACGACGATCGGCTTGAAGCCCATCGCGAAGGCCTTCTGGGTCACGAAGCGGGTCTGCGGCATCGGGCCGTCCATCGCATCGACCAGGATCAGCACGGTGTCGACCATCGACAGCACGCGCTCGACCTCACCGCCGAAGTCGGCGTGGCCGGGGGTGTCGACGATGTTGATCCGGTTCTTGATGCCGGTCTTCTTGTCTTCCCAGGTGATGGCGGTGTTCTTGGCCAGGATGGTGATGCCGCGTTCCTTTTCCTGGTCGTTGCTGTCCATCACGCGCTCGGCGAGGACGGTGCGCTCGGACAGGGTGCCGGACTGCTTCAGCAGCTGGTCGACCAGGGTGGTCTTGCCATGGTCGACGTGGGCGACGATGGCGATGTTGCGAAGATTTTCGATGGACATACGAAAGGGGGCCAGTCGGCGCCGGATTTGGAAAAAGAAGTCCAACATTATACGTCGAACTTGACGATTCGCGAAAAGGTGGATTTCACGCCGGCCAAACGGCCCATTCAGCTGGCTGTCCACCGCTTCGGCCGAGGTCGCCAGGACGGCCCCTCGGCTCCCTTCCCCTGGCTGAAGGCGGGGGCTCCGCCGATGGTCGAAGGCACCGCCGCCACGAGGCAGGTGTAAACTACGTGGCTAGACGCATTCCCCTTTGCACCAAGGATCTTCATGTCCCTCATCGCCACTTTCGACACCACCCAGGGCCCGATCAAGGTCGAGCTGTTCGCCGACAAGGCGCCACTGACCGTGGCCAACTTCGTGAACCTGGTCAAGCACGGCTTCTATGACGGCCTGATCTTCCATCGCGTGATCGCCGACTTCATGATCCAGGGCGGCTGCCCGCAGGGCCGTGGCACCGGCGGCCCGGGCTACAAGTTCGAAGACGAGAAGAATGGCGTGAAGCACGAGGTCGGCTCGCTGTCGATGGCCAACGCCGGCCCGAACACCAACGGCAGCCAGTTCTTCATCACCCACATCAAGACCGATTGGCTGGACGGCCGCCACACCGTCTTCGGCAAGGTCCTGGAAGGCCAGGCCATCGTCGATTCGGTCAAGCAGGGCGACGTGATCCATTCGATCACCCTGGAAGGCGACGTCGACGCCGTGCTGGCCGCCCAGGCCGACCGCGTCGCGGAGTGGAACAAGCACCTCGCCGCCTGACCCCCTTTCGAAACGGCCACCCACGGGTGGCCGTTTCCCTGTTCCCCGCCGCCCGCCCGGCCTGCGTGGCCATGCCCGCGGCGCCCCATCAAACGCTTGCAAGCAAGAGGAAACCCCCATGAAAGCACCCGTTCGTGTTGCCGTGACCGGCGCCGCCGGCCAGATCGGTTATGCCCTGCTGTTCCGCATCGCCTCCGGCGAAATGCTGGGCAAGGACCAGCCGGTCATCCTGCAGCTGCTGGAACTGCCGGTCGACAAGGCCCAGGCCGCCCTGAAGGGCGTGATGATGGAGCTGGAAGACTGCGCGTTCCCGCTGCTGGCCGGCATGGTTGGCACCGATGACGCCGAAGTCGCGTTCAAGGACGCCGACATCGCCCTGCTGGTCGGCGCACGTCCGCGTGGCCCGGGCATGGAGCGCAAGGACCTGCTGCTGGAGAACGCCAAGATCTTCACCGCCCAGGGCGCCGCGCTGAACAAGGTCGCCAGCCGTGACGTGAAGGTGCTGGTGGTCGGCAACCCGGCCAACACCAATGCTTACATCGCGATGAAGTCGGCTCCGGACCTGAAGCCGGAGAACTTCACCGCCATGCTGCGCCTGGACCACAACCGCGCGCTGAGCCAGCTGTCGGCCAAGCTGGGCAAGCCGGTCGGTGGCATGGAGAAGCTGGTGGTGTGGGGCAACCACAGCCCGACCATGTACCCGGACTACCGTTTCGCCACCGCTGACGGCGCCTCGATCGCCGATGCGATCAACGACCAGGATTGGAACGCCAACACGTTCATCCCGACCGTCGGCAAGCGCGGCGCGGCGATCATCGAAGCCCGTGGCTCGTCCTCGGCCGCTTCGGCCGCCAATGCCGCCATCGACCACGTGCGTGACTGGGTGCTGGGCAGCAACGGCAAGTGGGTCACCATGGGCGTGCCGTCCGACGGTTCCTACGGCATTCCGGAAGGCGTGATCTTCGGTTTCGCGGTGACCACCGAGAACGGCAAGTACACCCTGGTCAAGGATCTGCCGATCGACGACTTCAGCCAGAAGTACATCGACAAGACCCTGGCCGAGCTGGAAGAAGAGCGCGCCGGCGTCGCCCACCTGCTGGGCTGATGCAGGCGGTACCGGCTCCGGTCGGTACGTCTTGCATCAAGGCAGGTACCGACCGCTGGTCGGTACGCAGGAAACGGGGAGGCTTCGGCTTCCCCGTTTTCATTTGGAACTCCTGGAACCGCATGATCCACCTGCACTACATCGACGACGCGCTGCTGGTGGCTGAAAAGCCCGCCGGCCTGCTGTCCGTGCCCGGCCGCAGCGCCGAGAACCAGGACTGCGTCGTCGCGCGCCTGCAGGCGCTGTACCCGGATGCGTTGACCGTGCACCGCCTGGACCAGGTGACTTCCGGGCTGCTGCTGCATGCGCGTGGCAAGGACATGCAGGCGGCGTTGTCGATGCAGTTCGAGCAGCGCCGGGTTGGCAAGCGCTATGAAGCGATCGTGGAGGGACTGCTTGAAGGCGATGCCGGCGACGTGGATCTGCCGCTGATTGTGGACTGGCCGAACCGGCCGAAGCAGACGGTCGATCACGAACGCGGCAAGCCGGCGCTGACGCGCTGGCGCGTAATGGCGCGTGATGTGGAAGCGCAGCGTACCCGCGTGGAGCTGGAACCGATCACCGGCCGCAGCCATCAGCTGCGCCTGCACATGGCCAGCCTCGGCCATCCCATCGTTGGTGATGTCCTGTATGGCGCGGCACCGGCGCAACGCGTACATCTGCATGCGCGCAGCCTGCGGTTCACCCACCCGGTGACGGGCGAAACACTCGCGTTCGAGTCCGCGACTCCGTTCTAGGGGGCCGGCAGGGCTTGCAGCACTGCACCCGCAGAATCAACGTCAACGTCAAAAGCGGGCTATCCGTGGGTTGGCGGGACGGTGTCGGAGTGCGGGGACGCCGCAAGTACGTCCGTGGAGGCTTGGCAGCCGCATCCATGCGGCTGACACCCCGCACTCCGACACCGCCCCGCCTTCGACAGGTTCACTCGGCTGTTGGTAACGGTGGCCGTTGTTCCGCGCAGCTGTTGGTAGGTGTCGACCTTGGTCGACACGATTTTTCTGTCAGATATCGAATGAATCATCCACGCATGGCGTGGATCTACCGTGTCGACCAAGGTCGACACCTACCAGAACAATATGCCGTTCCGACAGATCGCGGAATCTGTCGAAGGCGGGGCGGGTCCGGTGGCGGGAGTGTCCGCGGCATGGATGCCGCGGCCAAGCCCCCACGGACGGGTTTACGGCGTCTCCCGCCACCGGACCCACCCCGCCATCCCCAAGTAAGCCAGCTTCTGCTGTTGCTTCGGCTTCGGCTTCGGCCTCTGCAGGTGCAGGGCGCAGCCCTGCATGAAAAACCCACCCCCTACCAAGGTAGGACGGCCCGCGCGCCAGCGCAGGACTATCCTCGAACCCATGACTTTGTCTGGGAGGGCTGCGTCATGAACTACGAGGAAACCTACCGTCGCTCGATCGACGAGCCGGAGGCGTTCTGGGGCGAGGAAGCCAAGCGCATCCATTGGCACAAACCGCCGCAGCAGGTGCTCGATTACAGCAACCCGCCGTTCCGGCGCTGGTTCGTCGGTGGTGAAACCAATCTCTGCTACAACGCCGTCGACCGCCACCTGGCAACGCGCGCCGACCAGCTCGCGCTGGTTGCGATTTCCACCGAAACCAACAGCACCCGCGAGATCACCTATCGCCAGCTGTATCGCGAAGTGAACGACTTCGCCGCCGTGCTCAAGCATCTCGGCGTCGGCCACGGTGACCGCGTGGTGATCTACATGCCGAACATGGCCGAAGCCGTGTTCGCGATGCTGGCCTGCGCGCGCATCGGTGCGGTGCACTCGGTGGTGTTCGGGGGCTTCGCCGCGCACAACCTGGCGCTGCGCATCGACGATGCGAAGCCGAAGCTGCTGATCGCGGCGGATGCCGGCATGCGCGGTGGCAAGCTGATTCCGTACAAGCCGATGGTTGACGCGGCCTGCGCCGAAGCGGCGTCGCCTCCGCCACACGTGCTGATCGTCTCGCGTGGGCTGGATGCCGCCGAACCCCGCGTGCCGGGTCGCGACGTGGACTACGCCGCGCTGCGTGCACAGGTTGGTGAAGTCGAGGTGCCGGTGCAGTGGCTTGAAGCGAGCGAGCCGAGCTACCTGCTGTACACCTCCGGCACCACCGGCAAGCCGAAGGGCGTGCAGCGCGATGTCGGTGGTTACGCGGTGGCGATGGCGCAGTCGATGGAGACCGTGTTCGACTGCAAGCCGGGCCAGGTGATGTTCTCCACTTCCGACGTCGGCTGGGCGGTGGGCCACTCGTACAACGTGTACGGCCCGCTGATCGGTGGCTGCACCTCGTTGCTGTACGAGGGGCTGCCGACGAACCCGGACCCGGGTATCTGGTGGGCGCTGTGCGAACAGTACAACGTGCGCACCATGTTCTCCTCACCCACCGCCATCCGCGTGCTGAAGAAGCACGACGCGGACTTCATCCATCGCCACGATCTGCGCGCCCTGAAGTACCTGTTCCTGGCCGGCGAGCCGCTGGACGAACCCACCGCGCACTGGATCAGCGAAGCGCTGGGCAAGCCGATCATCGACAACTACTGGCAGACCGAAACCGGCTGGCCGGCACTGACCCTGCTGCCGGGCCTGGAGATGAAGCCGGTGCGCTTCGGTTCACCGGGCTTCCCCAATCTAGGCTATCGGATGAAGGTGATCGACGAGAACACCGGCGAGGAAGTGGCGCCGGGGCAGAAGGGCGTGCTGGTGGTGTCGCCGCCCTTGCCGCCGGGTTGCATGAGCACGGTGTGGAACGACGACAGCCGTTTCCTGCAGAGCTACTTCAGCCACTTCAAGGAACTGCTGTACAGCTCGCTGGACTGGGCGATCCGCGATGACGATGGCTATACCTTCATCCTCGGCCGTACCGACGATGTGATCAACGTGGCCGGGCATCGTCTGGGTACGCGCGAGATCGAGGAGGCCATCTCCAGCCACCCGCGCGTGGCCGAGGCTGCCGTGATCGGGGTCAAGGACGAGCTGAAGGGGCAGGTGCCGCTGGTGTTCGTCACCCTCAAGCAGGGGCTTGAAGGCGAGGATCCGGCGCCGGTGGTGGCCGAGATGATGGCGACGGTGACGACTTCGCTTGGTGCGGTCGCGCGCCCGGCGCATGTGCACGTGGTCAACGCACTGCCCAAGACCCGTTCGGGCAAGCTGCTGCGGCGCTCGTTGCAGGCGTTGGCCGAGCAGCGTGACCCGGGCGACCTGTCGACGCTGGACGACCCCAGCGCGCTGGAGGAGATCCGCCGCGCGCTGGGCCGTTGATCCGGTAGCGCCGGCCGCTGGCCGGCCCCCCCATCAATCCCGAGGTTGCCGGCCAGCGGACGGCACTACCCGCGGCACTTGCGCTAAGCTCGGCCTGTCATCGACCTGCAACACGCGGTGCGCGCCGGGGAACGCGCGCGCCGCCCGGGGATGGCAATAAGGGGGGCGTGCCCGCACACGGCACGCTGGCATGGCGCATCAAGGGAGGGGGGCAATGGCATTGCTGCACGCCAAGACGGCTGCTGGCCGTCAGGAAATCGAAGACCGTGGCCGGCGCCTGCCGGCGGCACTGCGTTCAATCCTGCTGATGGTCGATGGCCATCGCGATGACACCGAACTGCGCGGCCTGTTCGATGGCCTGCGCGCACCTCCGGATGCACTGGAGCAGCTGGCCGCACAGGGACTGATCGAGGTGATCGGCGGGAGCGTAGAGGCCGCTCCGGCGCGTGGCATCAGCACCGGCCGCGAACAGGACCCGGCGCTGTACCAGCAGTTGTACGACGCGATGAGCGAGGCGGTGCGGCGCCATCTGGGGCTGAAGGGCTACTTCATGCAGTTGAAGATCGAACGCTGCACCGATGCGCTGGCGCTGGAACGCCTTTGCCCGGAACTGCTGGCGGCGGTGGGCAAGGCGCGCAGCCCGGCGCTGGCCCAGCGCTGGTGGCAGGAAACCCAGTCCGCCGTAGTAAACGCTGGCAAAGAGGTCGTGCAGGCCTGAGCCACCGCGTAAAGTGATCGGTTCACTTTCCCACAAGGAGTCCCGCGTGCAGGACGACCACGATGACACCGACACCCCCGGCTGGGACGCGATCAATGCGGCGCTGGCGCCGCTGTATGCCGGGCAGGAGCCGCGACACTACGGCACCGCGCTTCCCTACACGCTCGGCGGCCAGGATCCGCTGGATGGCATCAGCGTGTACTGGGCGGATGCGCCGGTTCCGCATTGGCACTACATCACCTACGGTTTTTCCGAGCTGTATGCCAAGGAGAGCAGTGATGCTGCCGCCAGCGGCTATGGTTTCGAGCTGACGTTCCGTCTTGCTGCCGAAGCCGCTGAGAACGCCGACAGCACGCCGCCGGTGTGGCCGATGAACCTGCTGCAGAACCTGGCGCGCTATGTGTTCGGCAGCGGCAACGTGTTCGAGGATGGCCACCATCTGAATGCGAACGGCCCGATCGCACTGGAGACCGACACGCGGTTGTGCCACTTGGCCTTCATTGCCGACCCGCAGTTGCCGGCACGCGACACCGCCAATGGCCACCTGCAGTTCCTGCAGCTGGTCGGGCTGACCGATGAGGAGATGGAGGCGGTCAAGCGCTGGTCGACGCGTGGCGTGCTGCAGGCACTGCAGCCGGCGATGCCGCTGTGGATCAGCGACCTGCATCGCGGCAACCTGCTGGAAGATCCGGCATTGGCCGAACGGGTGAGGGCCGGCAGCGAGCGCGAGGGCTCCAGCACCGGCATGCTGTTCGTCGAGACGTTGGACTGGCGGCAGGAGGCGGGCGTCACCACACTGGTGCTCGGCGCGGGCCAGGTCGCCAGCGTGTGCGAACTGCTACCGCTGCGCCTGCGCCACGGAAAGTCGCTGGAACTGGTCAGTCGCGAGCGGCAATGGGCGTTCATTCCAGCCGGGCATGGTGACGTGGGCGAACTGTCGGCGGACAGCGCGCGCTGGGCGCTGAGCGAGGCGGGGCTGCGGGCCCTGGCCGGCGTGCGTGCCGAACGTGGCATCTACCCGTTGACGGAGGCGCTGCGCATCGACGTGGTGCCGACCTATCTGCGCGATGCCAAGGGCGAAGTGATCCGCCAGATCGGCTGAGTGTGAGGATGCAACGGATGGGGTCAGAGCCGCCTGCGGTACAGGCGGATCCGACCCCGCGTTTGGCAACCAGCGGGGTCAGATCCGTTCGACACGCAAACGGCCCTGACCCCCGGGTCATCCTCAGGCCAGGCCTTCGGCCTTCAGCGCGGCCTGCACGCCGGCATCGGCGTCCATGCGTGCCTTGTAGGCGGCCAGGTTGTCCAGGCCGGACAGATCAACCTTGGTACCGGCGGCCCAGCGCAGGGTGATGTAGAAGTACGGGTCGGCGAAGCTGCGGAAGCCGGCCAGCCAGGGCTTGTCGGCCAGCTGCCTGTCAGCGGTCTCAAACAGGCCACGCAGGCGCTTGTGCGCGGCGGCGCGGATCGCATCGAACTGGCTCTCGTCGGCGATGAACTTGCCCGGCGCGAACAGCGGCGAGAAGGCCGGGTGCACGTCGGAATTGACGAAGGCCAGCCAGCGGGTGGCTTCGGCGCGCTGGCGCGGACTGCCATCACCGCCGAGGCCGGCCTGCGGGAAGCGGTCGGCGATGTAGCCCATGATCGCGGCGTTCTGCAGCAGCACGAAGTCGCCGTCGACCAGTGCGGGAACGGCACCGGCCGGATTGATCTTGAGGAATTCCGGACCCTTCAGGGTGTCCTTGTTCAGCAGTTCAACCTCGAACGGCTGGCCGGTCCACTGCAGGGCGATGTGATCGGCGGTGGAACAGGCACCGGGCTTGCTGTACAGCTTCATGGGAACTCCAGGTGATGCGGGCGGGAAACGCCCACTATCCCAGAGCCCGGCGGCGGCCGGCAACGCTGCCGCCAGCACGGATCGTTACGATTGCCGCGGCTTGAGGTTCTGTACCTTGTAGAAGGTGTGATCGCCGATGGTCGCCACCTGGTAGGCGTTGCGCCAGTTCGGGCTGGCGATGGACAGCGCGGCGAAGTGGCTGGCACCGGGCACGATCTCGCGGCGTTCGCCGGCCGGCAGCGCCCAGTTGCGCTCGGCGTCGAAGGCCACGTTCATCGCTTCGCTCCACGCCGCGTCATTGCCCAGCTGGGTGCCGGGGGAGACGATGGTCGGTGCGAACTGCTTGCGCGCGGTGACCACCTGGCACATCGAGTCGCCCCACAGGCCGCTGTCAAGGCGACGCAGGGCGACCTCGGCGACGGCCTGCTGGCCGCGCAGGGTCTGGTCGCGGGCTTCCAGGTAAACGGTGGTGCTCAGACACAGTGAATCAGCGGCCGGCTGCGGCAACAACTGCGACAGCCAGAGAATCCAGGCCAGTTTCATATAACTCCTTGCTCCGTATGGGCCGCACCTTCCGGTTCCGGCCGCGGGGGCGACAGGAGGCGGGGTACGACTTGGCGTCATGGGGAGGCGGCCATCGGGGCCGCCCCGTGGGCAGCCCCAAAAAGAATCGATCAGTACTGATCGGTGGGGCCACGCCAGCTCACCGGAAACTGGCTGGTGAGCGGAAAGATGGCGCAAGGTAGGGGGGAATAGCCGAACGCATCGTGAACCGCCCGGCTTGACATTCAGGTTCGACGGAGGTGACGGAAATCACATTCCGTCCCCCATTCAGGCGCTCATCAGAGCGTGGCGGCCACCCGGCTGCCCTGGTCGATTGCCCGCTTCGCGTCCAGTTCGGCGGCCACGTCGGCACCGCCGATCAGCTGCGCGTTGATGCCGGCGGCCTGCAGTTCGGCCTGCAGCGTGCGGTTCGGTTCCTGCCCGGCGCAGATCACCACATGGTCGACCGGCAGCAGCTGTTCGCTGCCGTCCACGCGGATGCGCAGGCCCTCGTCGTCCACCCCCAAGTACTCGACGCCACCGAGCATGCGCACGCCCTTGGTCTTCAGTGTGGCGCGATGGATCCAGCCGGTGGTCTTGCCCAGCCGCGCGCCCGGCTTGCCCGGGCTGCGCTGCAGCAGCCACAAGCGCCGCGGTGACGGCTCGACCTCGGGCCGGCCCAGCGAGCCGCGTGCCTCGAAGCTGGCATCTACGCCCCATTCGGCCATCCAGCGCTGCGGATCCAGCGAGGGGGATTCACCGGCGTGGCTGAGGAATTCGCCGACATCGAAGCCGATGCCGCCGGCGCCGATGATCGCCGCATTGGCGCCCACTTCGACCCGTCCCAGCAGCACGTCCAGGTAGCTCACCACCTTGTCGTGATCGGCACCGGGGAAATCGACTTTGCGCGGGGTGATGCCGGTGGCCAGCACCACCTCGTCGAAGCCAGCCAGTTGGGAAGCGTCGACGCGGGTACCCAGGCGCAGCTGTACGCCGGTCTCCTGCAGCGCGTGGCGGAAGTAGCGCAGGGTCTCGTGGAACTCTTCCTTGCCGGGGATGCGCTTGGCCACGTTGAACTGGCCGCCGATCTCATCATTGGCATCGAACAGGGTGACCTGGTGGCCACGCTGGGCAGCGACGGTGGCGCAGGCCAGGCCGGCGGGGCCGGCACCGACCACCGCAACCTTCTTCGGCGTAGCCGTGGGACGATAGACCAGCTCGGTCTCGTGGGCGGCGCGCGGATTGACCAGGCAGCTGGCCAGCTTGTTCTCGAACACGTGGTCCAGGCAGGCCTGGTTGCAGGCGATGCAGGTGTTGATCGCCTCCGCGCGGCCGGCACGGGCCTTGTTCGGCCACTGCGGGTCGGCCAGCAGCGGGCGTGCCAGCGACACCATGTCGGCGCCGCCACCGGCCAGGATGCGTTCGGCAACGTCGGGCATGTTGATGCGGTTGGTCGCCACCAGCGGTACCTTCACATGCGGCTTGAGCTTGGCGGTGACGCCGGCAAAGGCCGCGCGCGGCACCGAGGTGGCGATGGTCGGAATGCGCGCTTCGTGCCAGCCGATGCCGGAATTGATGATCGTTGCGCCAGCCGCCTCGATCGCCTGCGCCTGCTGAACGATCTCGTCCCAGTCGCTGCCGTCGTCGACCAGATCCACCAGTGACAGGCGGTAGATGATGATGAAGTCCGGGCCGCAGGCCTCGCGGATGCGGCGCACGATCTCGACCGCGAAGCGCATGCGCTGGCGCGCGTCGCCGCCCCAGGCATCGGCGCGCTTGTTGGTGCGCGGGGCGATGAACTCGTTGATGAGGTAGCCCTCCGAGCCCATCACTTCCACGCCGTCGTAGCCGGCCTCGCGGGCCAGCTTGGCACTGCGAGCGTAGTCGGCGATATGGCGCTCTACGCCGCTGGCCGACAATGCGCGCGGGGTGAACGGGTTGATCGGTGCCTTCAGCTTCGACGGTGCCACCGACAACGGGTGGTAGGCATAGCGGCCGGCATGCAGCAACTGCAGGCAGATCTTCGCGCCGTGCTGGTGCGCGGCGGCGGTGAGCTGGCGGTGCGGCCGCACTTCCCAGGGCCAGGACAGCTTGCCACCGAATGGCTTCAGCCAACCGACCACATTGGGCGCGAAGCCGCCGGTGACGATCAGGCCGACGCCGCCCTCGGCGCGCTCGGCGAAGTAGGCCGCCAGCCGCGGGAAGTCGCGGGCGCGATCTTCCAGGCCGGTGTGCATCGAACCCATCAGGACGCGGTTGCGCAGCTGGGTGAAGCCCAGGTCCAGCGGGGCGAACAGGTGGGGATAGGCGCTTTCGTTGGCTGGCGACATGGTCGATACGCTTGCGTACGGAAGCGCGAAGCGTGCCGCGAAACGGCGGCCGGGGCAAGGGCCGCTTCTTTGGAAGGGCTGGCCGCTGTCTGACGGTAATGCCGGCCGCTGGCCGGCATTCCGGTCAACTCAGGGCGATTGCGGTTGCCGGCCGGCGGCCGGCACAACCGGAGCGGGCCGACCGATCCCGAACCAGCCCAGCGTCATTCCGCACAGCGGCCCGATCAGCAGGGCGAAGGCGAGGGTGCCGAGGCCGACATTGCCGCCCAGGCACCAGCCCAGCAGCAGTACGCTGCCTTCGATCAGGCTGCGCACCTTCCAGATCGGCCAGCCGGTACGGGCATGCAGACCGGTCATCAGACCATCGCGTGGCCCCGGGCCAAGGCGGGCACCGATGTACAGGCCGGTGGCCAGCGCCACCAGCAGCATGCCGCCACAGAACATCGCCAGCTGCCAGCCAAGGCCGACGGCCGGCGGCAGCAGCCACAGCCCGAACTGTGCGGAGGGGCCGATCAGCATCACGTTGAGCACGGTGCCGACGCCCGGCTTCTGCCGCAGCGGCCACCACAGCAGCAGCACCAATGCACCGATGGCATTGGTTGCCAGGCCGAATGACAGTGGCGTCTGCGCAGCGATGCCCTGCGACAGCACATCCCAGGGTGCCACGCCGATGGCGGCACGGATCATCAGCGAGGCGCCGAAGCCGTACAGGAACAGGCCGGTGATCAATTGCAGCAGGCGCAAGGGCAGGGCGGTGGGCATGACGGTCCGGGGGGGGCGAGGATCTGTTTCCACCGTATCGCTGTTTCTGCATCATCCATAGATACAGATGCCGGCCAATCCGTTGCTACAGGTAGCGTCGGTCCTGCATGCGGGCGGTTGTGCAGGGCCGAGCCCGTGCTCTGCGGGTGGCGGCAGGCACAGCAGCCGAGCGTGGGCTCGGCTCTACATCACCGCCTCAGTCGTCCCAGCCGACCAGCGCCAGCTTGCCTACCGTGCGCCCACTGGCCAGGCGCTGATGCGCGATGTCCAGGTTGGCCGCATTGATCGTGCCCAGCGTCTCCTTGAGCGTGCCACGCAGCTGGCCGGCATCGATCATGCTGGCCGCACGGCTGAGGATGCGGTGCTGTTCGATGCAGTCGGCGGTGGCGAAGCGCGAACGCGCGAACATGAATTCCCAGTGGATGCCGATGCATTTGGCCTTGTAGGGATCGCCGATGCGCAGCGCACCCCGCGGCTCGACGATCAGGCCGACGTGGCCCTGCGGTGCCAGCAGCTGGCCCAGTTCATCCCAGTAGTGGTCGGTGTCGGCCAGATTGAGCGCGACCTGCACCGCACCGATGCCCAGCGCCCGCAACTGGGGCTGCAGTGGCTGCCGATGGTCGATCACATGCGTGGCCCCCATCTGCCGGCACCAGTCGATCGAGGCCTCGCGCGAGGCGGTGGCGATCACCTCGAAACCGGCATGGCGTGCCAGCTGGATCGCCATCGAGCCGACGCCGCCGGCGCCGCCGATCACCAGCAGGTGTTGGCCCACGTGGCGGCGGCCATCGAGCTGCAGCGGCATGCGCTGGAACAGCAGTTCCCAGGCTGTGAGAGTGGTCAACGGCAGCGCGGCCGCTTCAGCGAAATCGAGCGTGGTCGGCTTGCGGGCGACCAGGCGCTCATCAACCCACTGGTACTGGGCGTTGCAGCCCGGTCGGGTAACGTCACCGGCGAAGTAGACCTCGTCACCGGAGGCGAACAGGCTGGCCTCGTCACCGATGGCTTCGACCACGCCGGCTGCGTCCCAGCCGAGCACCCGGGGAACCTCAAGGGTGGCCGGATCGGTGGCGGCCCGCTGCTTGCCATCGACGGGGTTGACCGAAACCGCTTCGATTCGCACCAGCAGATCGCGGCCGCGAGGAGGCAGCGGCGGCGGCAGCAGGACATCACGCAGGGCGGGCGCGTATTCACGACTCAGGGCGACGGCTTTCATCACGGCTCCGGCTGGGTTCGTGATCCCATCATAAGGTTCCTCACGTTTCCTCAGACGCGCTGAACCGCGTGATGCAGCACGTTGCGCAATATGTCGCTTCTCGCGCCTAAACCCCGTCAAACCCTTGCAGCGTGTGGGTCTTGCGGATTTTCATCATCCTGTATAGGGTTTCAACGTCGGACCGGTGGACGGTCGGGCGCAACACTTCACATGTTACGGGACTGTTAACATGGCCTTCACTCGCCTGAGCATAATGTTCGCGGCGGTGGCGTGCTGAATCGGCTGTCGAACATCGACGCACTAGTGCTGGCCCATGCCTCTACCGGTTTCATACCCCCGAAATAGGAGCTGTACTCAATGAACAAGAAGATCCTTACTGCCGCGCTGCTGGGCGGCCTGGCTTTCGCCCAGGCAGCTTCGGCGCAGGAGTTCGATGACCGCTGGTACCTGACCGGTTCGGCCGGCTTCAACTTCCAGGACAGCGACCGTCTGACCAATGACGCTCCGTTCGTGACCCTGGGCCTGGGTAAGTTCATCAGCCCGAACTGGTCGCTGGACGGTGAGCTGAACTACCAGAACCCGAACTTCGACAGCAACCAGGACCTGAACTGGTCGCAGTACGGCGTCTCGCTGGACCTGCGTCGCCACTTCATCAAGGAAGGCCGCGGCTGGAACCCGTACATCGTCGGTGGCCTGGGCTACCAGAAGTCGGAAGAAGAGTACGCTGCGCTCGACAACAACGGCCCGCGCCAGCGTAAGGACGGCAATGTTGCCGCCAAGCTGGGCGTCGGCCTGCAGACCACCTTCGAGAAGCGTGTTGCTGTCCGCGCCGAAGTGGCCTACCGCGCTGACTTCGACGACCAGAGCATCGCCGCACGTGACGAGAGCTGGTTCGGCGACGTGCTGGCTTCGGTCGGCGTCGTGATCCCGCTGGGCCCGGCTCCGGTCGCGGCTGCTCCGGCTCCGGCTCCGGTTGCCCCGAGCTGCGCCGACCTGGACGACGACGGTGACGGCGTCAACAACTGCGACGACAAGTGCCCGAACTCGCAGCCGGGTCAGACCATCGGTCCGGACGGTTGCCCGGTTCCGGTCTCCATCGACCTGAAGGGCGTCAACTTCGACTTCGACAAGTCGAACCTGCGTCCGGACGCCGTGGCGATCCTGAGCGAAGCCACCGAGATCCTGAAGCGTTACCCGGATCTGCGCGTTGAAGTTGCCGGTCACACCGACTCGAAGGGTACCGACGCTTACAACCAGAAGCTGTCGGAGCGTCGTGCTACCGCCGTGTACAACTACCTGACCAAGAACGGCGTTGACGCCGGTCGCCTGGTCGGCCCGATCGGCTACGGCGAGAGCCGTCCGATTGCTCCGAACACCAACCCGGATGGTTCGGACAACCCGGAAGGTCGCGCCAAGAACCGTCGTACCGAGCTGAACGTCCAGAACTAAGTTCTGACGCTCTGCCCGTAGGACACAGCAGGACCCGGCTTCGGCCGGGTCTTGTTGTTTCTGCGGCCAGGAAGCTCGCCTGTGACGCGGCAACACAACCGTTCGTCGGTCTTTTGCCCGTAAAACCAACAAGTTGTCGTATTCATTGAAAGTGGCGCTTGAAAGCTGACGCGGCATTGCTAAACTCGCCGCGTCACTTCCTTCCGTGGATGCCCCTCATGCTGCGCTCTGCATCGGCCGCCGTCCTGGCGCTGGCCCTGGTTCCCGCCGCCCACGCTGCGGTCGATTGCTCGGTCAACACCAGCGCCTCGCCGCTGCCGTTGCCGGCCACGACCATCGCGCCGGTGGCCGACGAGCTGTACATCCGTGGCAACCAGCTGGGCATGCCGGCCGGTGTGCTGAGCAGCAACTACGATCCGTCGCAGTCGCTGGACCAGGTGCTGCAGCGCCTGCGCATCGACGGCTGCCAGAACATCGCCAAGGCCATTCCGAGCGCACCGGCGGTGAAGCCGAACGATCCGGCGGCCTATAAGCCGCAGACCGAATTCGACAACACGCCCTGGCGCTTCGACATGAGCCAGAACGGCAAGCGCATGACCGCCGAAGAGTTCGACGCCTGGATGAAGGCGCGCGGTGTTCGCGTGGTCAAGGCGCGTCCGGCTCCGGCCGCCACTCCGGCCCCGGCCGAAGCACCGGCTGAGACCAAGCCGGTCGACAAGAAGTAAGCGCCGCGGGGAGCAGAGGCTTGCGCACGCGCCGCCCACCTGCCGCCCCCGCCGCCCGCTCCCGCGCACCGCGTGGGCGTGCGACTCCGAATGTCACCAGTGGCGTGCGCCATGGCCTGGCGCGCATACTGTCCAAGGCCGGCGTGTGCTCGCGCAGCGAGGCCGCGCGCTGGATCGCCGAGGGCCGCGTGCGCGTGTCCGGCCGCATCGTTCGTGATCCCGAGTTCCCGATTGCCAGTCCGCCCCCGCCGATCGAGGTCGACGGCCAGCCGATGGGGGCGCCGCAGCGCCTGTACCTGATGCTCAACAAGCCGCGCGGGGTGGTCACCACGGCGCAGGACGAGCGTGGTCGCGACACCGTTTATCGCTGCTTCGATGGTGCCGGCCTGCCGTGGATCGCGCCGGTCGGGCGCCTGGACAAGGCCAGCGAAGGCTTGCTGTTGTTCAGCAATGATCCGCAGTGGGCGGCGCACCTGACCGATCCGGAGACCGGCCCGCAGAAGACCTATCACGTGCAGGTGGATCGTCTGCCCGATGAGGACACCCTGGCCGCGCTGCGCGCCGGTGTCGAAGACGCGGGCGAGCTCCTCGCCGCCTGTGCCGTGCGCGTACTGCGCAGTGGCGACAAGACCGCATGGCTGGAGGTGGTCCTCGACGAGGGCCGCAACCGCCATATCCGCCGCCTGTTGGCGGCCTTCGACCTGCAGGTGCTGCGCCTGGTCCGGGTCGCGATCGGTGGGCTGCTGCTCGGCGATCTCGGCAAGGGCCAGTGGCGGGTTCTGCAGGTCAGCGACCAGCAGCGGCTGGGGGCCGCTGCACCGGGCTGATCATCGCCCGTGGCCGGCAGTTGCCGGCCGCCGTTCCAGGCGTAGGGGGCGCCTGGCTGTCGACTTTCCCGAACGGAGCCTGCCATGTACCACCCGACCCTCAATCAAACCCTGCGCTGTGCAGGCCTGCTGCTGCCGATGGTGCTGCTGGCCGCCTGCGGCGGCCACAAGAAGGTGGCCAAGGCGGAAACGCCTGCCGAGACCCCGGTGGTGGAAGTGAAAACCCCGGAGCTGGATGGTCGCGGCAGTTACCGCTTCCTGATGAGCAACGGCGACAAGAAGATGACCGCCGATGAGTTCGATGCCTGGATGAAGGCCAACGGCATCCGCGTTGCCAAGGGCAATGGCCAGGACGCTGCCAAGCCGGTGGTGGTGGCCAGCAAGGAAGAGCCGAAGGGCAAGAAGAAAAAGAAGTGACGCCAGTGGGTGCCGACCTTGGTCGGCACGTCATCAGGCTCCGGTAGGTGCCGACCTTGGTCGGCACGCTTTGACCGTGCGGGGTCAAAGCCCTTTCCTGCGGAAAGGGATCCGACCCCGGCCGTGATCAGCCCTTGACCACGCCCAGTTCGACACCGATGCGGGTGAAGGCGTCGATTGCCCGGTCCAGGTGCTCGCGGCTGTGCGCGGCGCTGATCTGGGTACGGATGCGGGCCTGGCCCTTGGGCACCACCGGGAAGAAGAAGCCGATGGCGTAGATGCCTTCTTCCAGCAGGCGCTCGGCGAACTTCTGCGCCAACGGTGCGTCATACAGCATCACCGGGCTGATCGGATGCACGCCCGGCTTCACGTCGAAACCGGCGGCGGTCATCTTTTCGCGGAAGTAGGCGGTGTTCTCGGCCAGGGTGCTGCGCAGGTCGTCAGCGGCCGCCAGCATTTCGAACGCCTTGATGCCGGCGGCCACCACGTGCGGCGGCAGCGAGTTGGAGAACAGGTACGGGCGCGAGCGCTGGCGCAGCAGTTCGATCACCTCGGCGCTGGCGCAGGTGAAGCCGCCCAGTGCGCCACCCATGGCCTTGCCCAGAGTGCCAGTGATGATGTCGATCTTCTCCAGCACGCCCTTGACCTCGGCCGAGCCGCGGCCGGTGGCACCGAGGAAGCCGGTGGCATGGCATTCGTCGATGTGTACCAGGGCGTTGTACTTCTTTGCCAGCGCGGTGATCTCGTCCAGCGGCGCGATGAAGCCGTCCATCGAGAACACGCCGTCGGTGGTGATCAGCTTGGTCTTGCAGCCGGCGGCATCGGCGGCCTGCAGCTGGGCTTCCAGATCGGCCATGTCACAGTTGGCGTAGCGGAAGCGCTTGGCCTTGCACAGACGCACGCCGTCGATGATCGAAGCATGGTTCAGTGCATCGGAAATGATCGCGTCGTTCTCGCCAAGCAGCGGCTCGAACAGGCCGCCGTTGGCATCGAAGCAGGCCGCGTACAGGATGGTGTCCTGCTTGCCGAAGAAGTCGGCGATCTGCTTTTCCAGCTGCTTGTGCAGGTCCTGCGTGCCGCAGATGAAGCGCACCGAGGCCATGCCGAAGCCGTGGGTATCGAGTGCGTCCTTGGCGGCCTGGATCAGGTCCGGATGGTCGGCCAGTCCCAGGTAGTTGTTGGCACAGAAGTTCAGCACCTTGCGGCCGTCGTCGAGGGTGATCTCGGCCGACTGCGGGCTGGTGATGATCCGCTCGGACTTGAACAGGCCCTGGGCGCGGATGGCGTCCAGTTCCTCGGCGTAGTGGCGGGTCAGGGCGGAGGAGACGTCGGTCATGGCGTGGGCACGGCTCTGAACGGGAAACCGCTGATTCTACCGGGCATCGCCGCTTGCCAACCGGCCCGGGCGGGGCATCGCCACGGCCGGCACATGTTGCATCGCAATAGCAAACGGGTTAAAAATTCGTGAACCGGAGCTGTCCCGTTCCGGCCGCTCCCGCCTTCCGCGCCACGCCACCGCCCCCACCGGAGACGCTCATGAAGCACGCCCGTGCCTGCCTCGCCATTGCCGCTGCCCTGTCCATGGCCGCCCCGTTCACCGCCAGTGCGCAGGAAAACGAATCGCCGTACAGCTGGAACGTCACCGCCGTTTCCGATTACCTGTTCCGTGGTGTCTCGCAGACCGACGAAAAGCCGACCCTGCAGGCCGGTTTCACCTACACCTCGCCGGTCGGCCTGTATGCCGGTGTCTGGGGTTCGGGCGTCGACTTCGGTCCGGGCGACCCGAGCACCGAGGTGGACTACCAGATCGGCTACGGCGTTGACGTCACGCCCCGCGTCAATTTCGACGCGCTGCTGAACCGCTACACCTACCTCGGTGCCAGCGAGCTGAACTACAACGAGCTGATCACCACCACCACGCTGGATGAGACCTACAAGCTGACGGTGGCCTACACCAACGATGTCTGGAACAGCAGCACCGATGGCTGGTACTTCGGCCTGGGCGGCAGCTGGGGCCTGCCGAAGGACTTCACCCTGAATGCCAACGTCGGCCGCAGCACCTTCGAGGACGGCATCGCCAAGGACTACACCGACTGGAACGTCGGCGTCGAACGCCAGTTCGGCCTGTTCAACGTCGGCCTCGGCTACTACGGCACCGACGGCAACGGCCGCGACAACTCCGGCAAGCTGGCACACAGCCGCGTGCTGCTGACCGTGGCCGTCGGCAAGTAACGCCGCAGGCGTTACGGTAGGTGCCAGGCTTGCCTGGCACGCATTGCGAAAAAGGCGCCCATCGGGCGCCTTTTTCAATTCCGCAGTGTTATTGATCCCATCCGGGGAAGAGCCCCTTGTTGTTCAAGGGGGCGCGCCAAAGGCGCGGGGATAAGGAAACATGCGGGGGAATTGACCCTTCGGGTCAATTCCAGCTGAGCACGACCTTGCCGGCCTTGCCTTCTTCCATCAGGTCGAAGCCCTTCTGGAAGTCGTCGATCGGCAGCTGGTGGGTCATCACCTTGCCGAGCGGGAAGCCGGACAGCACCAGCTGGGTCATCTTGTACCAGGTCTCATACATCTTGCGGCCGTAGATGCCTTGCACGGTCAGGCCCTTGAAGATGATCTTGTCCCAGTCGCAGCCGGCACCCTTGGGCATGATGCCCAGCATGGCGATCTTGCCACCGTGGTACATGCAGTCGAGCATGTCGTTGAACGCACGCGGGTTGCCGCTCATTTCCAGGCCCACATCGAAGCCCTCCATGTGCAGTTCCTTCATCACGTCCTTCAGCGACTGGTTGGCGACGTTGACCACGCGGGTGGCACCCATGTCGGCGGCCAGCTTCAGGCGGAAGTCGTTGACGTCGGTCACCACCACGTTGCGCGCACCGATGTGCTTGCAGATGCCGGCGGCGATGATGCCGATCGGACCAGCGCCGGTGATCAGCACGTCCTCACCGATCACGTCGAATTCCAGTGCGCAGTGCGCAGCGTTGCCGTATGGGTCGAAGAACGCGGCCAGCTCCGATGGGATCTGGTCCGGGATCGGCCACAGGTTGCTGGCCGGCATCACCATGTATTCGGCAAAGGCACCATTGACGTTGACGCCGATGCCGACGGTGTTCGGGCACAGGTGCGGGCGGCCGCCACGGCAGTTGCGGCAGTGGCCGCAGACGATGTGGCCTTCGGCCGAGACGCGCTGGCCGATCTCGTAGCCGGTCACGCCCGGGCCGATTTCGGCAATGCGGCCGACGAATTCATGGCCGATGGTCAGGCCCGGCTTGATCGTGCGCTGGCTCCACTCGTCCCACAGGTAGATGTGCAGGTCGGTACCGCAGATTGCGGTCTTCTCGAGCTTGATCAACACCTGGTTGGGGCCCGGAGTCGGCACCGGAACCTCTTCCATCCAGATGCCCTTGGCTGCTTCGCGCTTGACCAGGGCCTTCATCGTTTGCTGCGCCATCGGGGTGGAACTCATCAGGGGGAAAGCGCGGATTATAGGGTGCCGCGCGGATTTCCCATGTTGCGCTGCGGGTGCTTTGGCGGAACGAAAGGCGTGCGCCGGCGGGCGTTTCGAACGTACTGCAAACAGCAGCGCCTCCCTGATTCCGGGGGAGGGGGCGTGGTCACCCTGGCCGGGACACGCAAAAGCCCATCCATGGCGCCAACAGTCCCGGGCAGGGTGACCACGCCCCCTCTGGACGATTCCGTCTGCGCGGCCGATGTGCGCAGAGCAAGAAGCAGGCCCATGACTTCCGGGGTTCGGGCCGGGGCAGGGCGACGGGCTACAATCGAGGGTTCCACTACCAGGGGCCGCTCCATGCGCTCGAACCTGCTTGCATTTTCCATCGTCGCCAGCCTTGGGCTGGTCCAGGTCGCCCACGCCGCAGAAGGCATGTGGGTGCCGCAGCAGCTGCCGGAAATCGCCGGGCCGCTGCAGAAGGCCGGCCTGAAACTGTCCCCGGAGCAGCTGGCCAACCTGACCGGTGACCCGATGGGTGCGGTGGTTGCGCTGGGTGGCTGCACTGCCAGCTTCGTCTCGCCGCAGGGCCTGGTGGTCACCAACCACCACTGCGCGTATGGCGCCATCCAGCTCAATTCGACCGCGCAGAAGAACCTGATCAAGGACGGCTTCAACGCGCCGACCCTGAAGGACGAACTGAGCGCCGGCCCGAACGCCCGCGTGTTCGTGCTCGACCAGATCACCGACGTCACCGCCCAGGCCAAGGCCGCCATCGCCGCCGCCGGCAATGACCCGCTGGCCCGCAGTCGCGCGCTGGACGCCTTCGACAAGGCCCAGGTTGCCGCCTGTGAAGCCGATGCCGGCTTCCGCTGCCGCCTGTACAGCTTCTCCGGCGGCAACACCTATCGCCTGTTCCGCAACATGGAAATCAAGGACGTGCGCCTGGTCTACGCGCCCCCGGGCAGCGTCGGCAAGTTCGGCGGCGACGTCGACAACTGGATGTGGCCGCGCCACACCGGCGATTTCTCGTTCTACCGCGCCTACGTCGGCAAGGATGGCAAGCCGGCCGCCTTCGCCGCCGACAACGTGCCGTACCAGCCCAAGCACTTCCTGAAGTTCGCCGACCAGCCGCTGGGCGCCGACGACTTCGTGATGGTGGCCGGCTACCCGGGCCGCACCAACCGTTACGCGCTGGCCGGTGAGTTCAACGAAACCGCCAGCTTCACCTACCCGACCATCGCCAAGCACTACAACGCCGTGCTGAAGATGATCGCCGACGCGGGCAAGGCCGACGCCGACGTCAAGGTGAAGTACGCCGCCACCGCCGCCAGCATGAACAACGTGGCCAAGAACTACCTGGGCCAGCTGGAAGGCTTCAAGCGCATCGACGCCGCAGGCCAGAAGCAGGCTGAAGAAGCTGCCGTGCTGGCGTGGCTGAAGAAGCAGGGCGCTGCAGGCAAGCCGGCGCTGGCCGCACACGCGCAGCTGGTCAAGCACCTGGATACCAGCAAGGCGACCCGCGAGCGCGACCTGTTCGTCGGGCAGTTCAACAACACCTCGGCCGTTGGCGCTGCAATCACCCTGTACCGCCTGTCGATCGAGCGCAGCAAGCCGGACGCCGAGCGCGAAGCCGGTTACCAGGAACGCGACCTGACCACCATTGAAGGTGGCCTGAAGCAGATGGACCGCCGCTACGTGGCGAAGATGGACCAGCAGCTGCAGGCCTACTGGCTGGAGCAGTACGTGGCCCTGCCGGCCGCGCAGCGCGACAATGAAGTGCTGAACAAGTGGCTGGCCGGTAGCGATGCCAACGCAGTCAAGGCGCTGGTGGGCAAGCTGTCGGGCACCGAGCTCGGCAGCCTGGACGCACGCCTGAAGTGGTTCAAGGCCGACCGTGCCGCATTCGAAGCCAGCAGCGATCCGGCCATCCAGTACGCCGTGGCTGTCATGCCGGCACTGCTGAAGCAGGAAGAGCAGAAGAAGATCCGCGAAGGTGAATCGCTGACCGCGCGTCCGCTGTACCTGCAGGCCGTGGCCGACTACAAGAAGAGCCAGGGCGAGTTCGTCTACCCGGACGCCAACCTGTCGCTGCGCATCACCTTCGGCAACGTCATGGGCTACGGCAAGGACGGCGTGAAGTACACCCCGTTCACCACCCTGGAAGGCGTGGCGGCGAAGGAAACTGGTGAAGATCCGTTCGATTCGCCGAAGGCGCTGCTCGATGCGGTCAAGGCCAAGCGTTATGGCGGACTGGAAGACAAGCGCATCGGCTCGGTGCCGGTGAACTTCCTGTCCAACCTGGACATCACCGGCGGCAACTCGGGTTCGCCGGTGCTGGACGCCAACGGCAGGCTGGTCGGCCTGGCATTCGACGGCAACTGGGAATCGGTCAGCTCCAACTGGGTGTTCGACCCGGTGATGACCCGCATGATCGCCGTCGACAGCCGCTACATGCAGTGGATCATGCAGGAAGTGGCGCCGGCGCCGCAGCTGCTGAAGGAACTGAACCTGGCGAAGTAAACCGGTTGCGGTAGTGCCGGCCGCTGGCCGGCAAACCCGACCCGATGGCCGGGAATTCCGAAACCCCGCGACCCACGTCGCGGGGTTTTTTCATGCCCGCCCCGACCCGGCGCGCCGAACAGGTATCATCCGTGTTCCGCGCACTTCACAGGATGTGAACGAAACGCGGGAACCTCCTCCCCCCCAGGACCCCTTGCACGCATGCGCATCCTGCTTGCCCGCCACGGTGAAACGCCGTGGAACGCCGAAGGCCGCTATCAGGGCCAGATCGACATCCCGCTGTCGCCGATCGGCGAAGCCCAGGCCCAGGCACTGGGTGCCCGCCTGGCCTCGGTCGACATTACCCGTGCCGTCGCTTCGCCGCTGTCGCGCGCGCAGCGCACCGCGCAGCTGGCGCTTGGCGCCGCCCGTGCCGACATGCTGCTGACCGAGCCGGAACTGCAGGAAATCGCCCACGGCGAATGGGAAGGGCTGCTGGCCAGCGAGATCCACGAGAAGGATCCGTCGCGCCTGCAGGCCTGGCGCGAGGAGCCGGATACCGTGCTGATGCCCGGCGGCGAATCGCTGCGCCTGGTGCTGGAGCGCAGCTGGCGCGGCCTGGCCCGCGCCACCGACGGCCTTGGCGAGCACGACACCCTGCTGGTGGTCGCCCACGACGCGGTGAACCGCGTGATCCTGTGCAAGGTGCTGGGCCTGCCGATCTCCCGCCTGTGGACCTTCCGCCAGGCACCGACCACGCTCAACCTGCTCGAAGGCGCCGACCTTGACAGCCTGGAAGTGGTGCGCCTGAACGACTGCGCCCACCACACGCCGTTCTTCGGCGAAGCCAAGCACCGCGCACTCTGATCGATCCCCTCGCACCAACTGCTTCTGCTGGAACCGCTGCCGTGACGAACACCCCGACCACCCTGGCCGACTGGCTGGACTACATTGAACGCCAGCATCCGGCGAGCATCGACATGGGCCTGGAGCGCGTGCGCGCCGTGGCCACGGCGATGGGCCTGGGGGCGCCGGCCAAGCGCACCATCGTGGTCGGTGGCACCAACGGCAAGGGCTCCACCGTGGCCTTCATCGAAGCCATTGCACGTGCCGCCGGCTGGAAGGTGGGCGCGTACACCTCGCCACACCTGCTGCGCTACAACGAGCGCGTGCGCATCGACGGCCGGGACGTGGACGATGCCGCGCTGGTCGCTGCGTTCAGTGCGGTCGAGGCCGCGCGTGGCGAGACCACGCTGACCTATTTCGAGTACGGCACGCTGGCTGCGCTGCAGCTGTTCGCCGACGCCGGGCTGGACCTGGTGGTTCTGGAAGTGGGTCTGGGCGGCCGCCTGGATGCGGTCAACATCGTCGACGCCGATGTGGCCGTGATCACCACTGTGGACATCGACCATGCCGAATGGCTGGGCGAGGACCGCGAAGCAATCGGCACCGAGAAGGCCGGCATCATCCGCGGCTGGAAGCCGGTGATCCTGGGCGAGACCGACCCGCCCTCGAGCGTGCTCGCGCGTGCCTACCTGGTCGGTGCCAACGCGATCCGCGGCGGCAGCGATTACTTCTACGAGCCGATCGACGCCCAGCGCTGGCGCTGGCGCGATGTCGGCCTGCGCATGGAACTGCCGACCCCGGCGCTGGCCGGCCCGATCCAGCTGGCCAATGCCGGTGCGGCCATTGCTGCGCTGCGCGCGCTGGACAAGCCGGTGCCGCGCGCGGCGTGGGCCGCCGGTATCGCGGCGGCGCGCATTCCGGGCCGCCTGCAGGCGTTCGAGCGTGGCGGTGTGCAGATCCGCGTCGACGTCGGGCACAACCCGCAGGCGGCGGGCCAGCTGGCGCGCGCGCTGAAGGCCGAGGCGTCGGCCGGGCGCACCCTGGCGGTGTATGCCGCATTGCAGGACAAGGACGCGGCGGGTGTGGTGCAGGCATTGCAGGGCGTGGTTGGCGAGTGGACCCTTGCCGGCCTGGACGGCCCGCGTGGCCAGAGTGCCGCCCAGTTGCAGGCGCGCCTGGCCGAGACCGCTGCTGGCAGCGCGCAGCTGGCCGCTTCGGTCGAACAGGCGCTGGCACAGGTACTGGCCCGGGCCGAGCGCGGTGACCGCGTACTGGTGTTTGGCTCCTTCCATACCGCTGCCGCCGCGTTGCAGTGGTTGCAGGGCAGCGCCTGAGCCACGTTCAGCCAATCCCGACGCCGTCCGGTCCGGCACCCGTATAATCGACCGCAACCTCCGGACAGTTGCCGCCTCACGTGGATACGCCTCTGAAACAGCGTCTGATTGGTGCCATCGTGCTGGTTGCACTGGCCGTGATTTTCCTGCCGATGCTGGTCAAGGGGCCTGCACCGGACAGCGGCGTGGCCTCGGTGCCGATCGCCGCGCCGGATGCACCGGCCGATGGCCAGTTCGAAACCCGTGAACTGCCGCTGGTGGCCCCGGCCGGTGGGGCTACCGGCCTGCAGACCGGGCAGGCCAAGCCGCTGCAGGAGGCCGCCACGCCGGCCACGCCGCCGACCGTGGACACGTCCCCGGCGGTTGCCGCCGGCAACTACGCCGTCACTTTCGGCGCCTACGGCAGCAAGGCCGACGCCGATGCCGTGATCGCCTACCTGCAGCGCTCGCAGCTGCCGGGCTTCGCAGAAGCGACTACCATCAACGGCCGTCAGGCATGGCGTGTGCGCGTGGGGCCGTATGCCGACCGTGCACAGGCCGAGGCGGCCCGGCTGCAGGCGGTGAAGATCCGCGCCGATGTGAAGGCCGAAGTGATCACCCTGGATGCCGCAACGGGCAGCAGCGCCCCGGTGGCAGCTACCCCGGCACCGGCTACGCCAAGCGCCAGTACCCCGTCCGCAGCCACCTCGCCGTCCGCCAGCAGCAACCCGGTGCGCAGCGAAAGCCTGCCGCCGAGTACGCCGACTGCGACGGCCACTCCGGCGGCCAAGCCCGAGCCGCCGAAGCCGGCGCCGAAGCCCGAAACCCCGAAGCCCGAGCCGAAGCCGGAGGCCACCGCCAGCAAGCCGGTGACGGCACCGACCACGCCGGCTGCACCGGCGGCCAGCGGCGTCGGCTTCGCCGTGCAGCTGGGCGCGTTCGGTCAGGCCAGTGATGCCAATGCGCTGCGTGACAAGGTCCGTGCTGCCGGCTTCAGCGCCTTCGTCGAGCAGGTGCGTACCGAAAAGGGCACCCTGCATCGCGTCCGTGTCGGACCGGTGGCCAACCGGGCTGACGCCGAACAGCTGAAGGCGCAGGTCGCCGCCAAGGTTGGCGTCGCCGGCATGGTCCGACCGCACCCATGACCGACGCGCAGGCCCGTTGCCAGCGCCGCCGAAGGAGCGGGGCGCCATGATCGACGTGGTGCTGCTGATCGTGATCGCCGCCTCGACCCTGCTCGGGATGCTGCGTGGCTTCGTGGGAATCGTCATCGGCACGTTGTCGTGGCTGCTGGCCGCATGGGCGGCCTTCGCCTTCGGCAACGATGCCGCGCGCTGGTGGGCGGCGCCCGCCGCACCTGGCGGCGAACATTTCGTCGGCGGCTACCTGGGCGTGGGCATTGGCGTGATGATCGTGGTCGCGGTGATCGGCATGGTCATCAAGGCGATGATCCACCGCAGCATGCTGACCAGCCTGGACCGGTTGCTGGGCGGTGTACTGGGGGCCGTGCGAGGTGGCCTGATCGCGGCGATCCTGGTGCTGCTGGCCGGCTTCACCCCGCTGACTGCCGAGCCCTCCTGGAAGCGCTCGGCGGTTCGCCCGGTGCTGAATCCGGCCGTGACCTGGATGAACGGGAAGCTGCCGCGCTGGCAGGTACCCGGCGCCGACATGCTGCCCAAGGCCTTGCCGACCGACATGCTGTCCCCATCTGCATTGATGGAATTGGGGAAGAATGCAGGCGCCGGGTTGGGAAAGCCGGGCGCGGCAGGCGATAATGGCATCCTCAACCAGGTAGTGGCGGGCGGCGGATGGCTGCGGCCCGCGAAAGCGGAACAGGGCGATGCATACGATCCGGCCGAAGTGCGCCCGGACGCCCCAGCACTGCCGGACAGTATCGAGCCGGACGATCCGGCCAATGTCGACCGCAGGCGCGGCGACCACCGCGGCCAGGTACGGCCACCTTCCTTGTAACTGGGCACAGCCCAGCGGAGACCTCGCACCATGTGTGGCATCGTCGGAATCGTCGGCAACCAGAACGTCGCCGGGCAGTTGTATGACGGCTTGACCGTTCTCCAGCACCGCGGCCAGGACGCGGCAGGTATCGCCACCGCCAACGGCAGCCGCCTGCGGGTGCAGAAGGCTACCGGCCTGGTCCGCGATGTGTTCGACGCCCGTACCATGTCCACGCTGGAAGGCAGCGTCGGCATCGCGCACGTGCGCTATCCGACGGCAGGTTCGGAAGGCATGGACGAGGCACAGCCGTTCTACGTGAATTCGCCGTACGGCATCGCGCTGGCCCACAACGGCAACCTGATCAACACCGAGGCGCTGCGCCAGCAGGTGTTCGAACAGGACCGGCGCAACGTCAATACCGATTCGGACAGCGAAGTGCTGTTGAACGTGTTTGCCTACGAACTGGAGCAGCAGCGCCAGCTCAGCCCGGAAGCCGCGATCCGCGCGGTGGCCGGCGTGCACCGCCGCTGCAAGGGCGGCTATGCAGTGGTCAGCGTAGTGCTGGGCCTGGGCCTGGTGGCCTTCCGCGACCCGCATGGCATCCGCCCGCTGGTGCTGGGCAAGCGCAGCCACGCAGAAGGCGACGAGTACATCGTGGCGTCCGAGTCGGCTGCACTGGACGTGCTGGGTTTCCAGCGCGTGCGTGACGTGCAGCCGGGCGAAGCGCTGGTGATCACCGCGCGCGGCGAGCTGTTCTCGGAAATCTGCGCCGAGCCGGCCGAGCACACCCCGTGCATCTTCGAATACGTCTACTTCGCGCGCCCGGATTCGATGATCGACAACGTTTCGGTGCACAAGGCACGCATGCGCATGGGCATCAAGCTGGGCGAGAAGATCCTGCGCCTGCGCCCGGACCACGACATCGACACCATCATCCCGATCCCGGATACCTCGCGCGATGCCGCGCTGGAGATCTCCAATGTGCTCGGGGTGAAGTACCGCGAAGGCTTCATCAAGAACCGCTACATCGGCCGCACCTTCATCATGCCGGGGCAGGGTGAACGCGTGAAGTCAGTGCGCCGCAAGCTCAACCCGATCCACCTGGAGTTCCGCAACCGCGTGGTGCTGCTGGTGGACGATTCGATCGTGCGTGGCACCACCAGCCAGCAGATCGTGCAGATGGCCCGTGATGCCGGCGCGCGCAAGGTCTACCTGGCCAGCGCCGCGCCGCCGGTGCGCTACCCGAACATCTACGGCATCGACATGCCGGCGGCCGAAGAGCTGGTCGCGCACAACCGCACGGTGGAAGAGATCGAGGCCCACCTGGGCTGCGACTGGCTGATCTACCAGGACCTGGAAGACATGGAAGCGGCGGTGAGCGAAGGCAACCCGGCGCTGCGCAGCTTCGATTCGTCCTGCTTCAACGGCCACTACCCGACCGGTATCGAGCCCGGCTACTTCGAGCGCATCCAGCAGTTGCGTTCGGACGATGCCAAGCACAAGCGCCGCGCCTGAGGATCAGGCGTGGTGGATGTGCCCGACGTTGGTGGCGACCTGCTGCGCGCTGCGCAGCAGTGCCTGGCTGAAGCGGATCCGCTGCGCAAGGTCGCATTGACCCAGGCGTATGCGGCCGCGTTCCGTGCCGGTCGCCTGAAGGTGGCCGCGGATGCGCCGCCGCCGGATCCGATCTGCATGCCGGGTCGTCCGGGACGACTGGTGCTGGTGCATCCGCGCGAGGTGCCACGGCGTGGACTGGGCGGCGTGGAAGGGCGGGCTGCCTTCATCCACGCGATTGCCCATATCGAGCTCAACGCGATCGACCTGGCCTGGGACGCGGTGTACCGGTTCCGGGGCCTGCCGTCGGCGTTCCAAGCTGATTGGGTCAGCTGTGCCGATGACGAATCGCGGCATTTCATGCTGCTGCGCGAGCGCCTGCAGGTGCATGGCCACGACTATGCGGATTTCCCCGCACACAACGGTCTGTGGGAAATGTGCGAAAAGACCGCGCATGACGGCCTGGCGCGCATGGCGCTGGTGCCGCGCGTGCTGGAAGCGCGTGGTCTGGACGTCACCCCGGGCATGATCGAGAAGCTGCGCAATGTCGGTGATGGCGAAACCGCCGATGTGCTGGAGGTGATCCTGCGTGAGGAAGTGGCGCATGTTGCCGCCGGTTCGCGCTGGTATCGCTGGTACTGCGACCGCGCCGGTGTCGAGCCGCGCGCGCGTTTCAAGGAGCTGCTGGTGGAGTACGCCGGCGGCTACCTGCATGGGCCGTTCAACATGGAAGCGCGCCTGCTGGCCGGATTCGATGCGGACGAACTCGCCAACCTGGTCGAGCAGGCCGGTTGAAGAAAAGGGGACGGAGGGAATCAAGATGTTTTGGCACAAGCGACTTGATTCCCTCCGTCCCCTCTTTCATGCGTTCGGCAGTACCACGCGCTTGCCATCCACCGTTGGCCGGTTGATGTAGAACAGGCCGGGGCCCGGCCGATACGGCAGCTCGCTGACGCCGGCGTCGGCAGCGTAGGTCAGTGCGGTGTCGCCCAGCGCGTCGAAGTTCCAGTGCGCCGACTGCATCAGGTAACGCCGTCGCAACAGCGCCTCCTGCGTTTGCGTCAGTGGCTGTCCGGCCACCAGTCGTCGTGCGATCGGTTGCAGGGCCGACGGCAGTTCCCAGCCGGGGACTGCGTTGGCATTGGCCGTCCATTGCACGCCGGCATCGATGGCATGCTGCTGCATTACCTGAAGCGCGATCAGCTGGTAGCGCCAGTCGATGCGCCGGCGCAACACCACGGCCGCCGTCACGTACAGCACCGGTGACAGCACTACGCTGCGGCTGCCGGCGCGACGCTGTTGCTGCCACTGGTGCCAGACATCCACCCAGACTTCCTTTTCGTCCAGGCCCAACTGCTGCCGCCAGCGCTCGGCGTCGGCCTGTGCCTCGGCGTAGGCCGTGGTCGCCTGCAGGATCGCCAGCGGTGGCGTCTGGTACTCGGCCACGCTCGGGCGGCGCAGCAGCTGCCGGCGCGGGCGACTGAGCAGCTTGGGCCCTTCTTCGAGCTGGTTGTAGCCGCCGCCGATGTTGGCGTGTACGCCGGGCAGGGCGATCTCGGTGAACGCTGGCGCCACGCTGGTCAATGGGTAGTGCTGGCGATGCTCGTCACGCGCGCTCAGTTGCAGCACCTGCCTGGCAACGCCTGCATGCAGCGCGAGATGAGGTTGTTCGTCGGTGCGGCCACCGCTGACCGCAACCACCGTGTCGAACAGGCCGATGAAGCGCAGCGGCGGAGCGGCCGGGGCGAAGTCCGTTGTGCAGGACAGGCCAGCGGCCTGCAACAGCTGCCGCCAGCGGGTGCGATCCCAGGCCTGCAACTGGTTGGCCACATCGCGCGCGGCGGCCGCACCCCGTGAAAAGCCGAACAGATCCAGCTGCACGCCACGCAGTGGTCGCTGCCAGCGCGTAGCGAGTGCACCCAGTGCTGCCGGCAGCAGCACCTGCAGCGCGCGTCGCACTTTGGCGCGCACACCGCTGGCGCCAATGCCGAACGCCAGTCCGATCAGGTCGTCGTCGGCGTCATCGCGGGTACCGACACCTTCCACGTAGATCGACAGCGAGGGGGCCGCCGATGTCCCGCTGCGGCTGTCCGGGTACAGCTGCTGCAGGCGGGCGATGTTGGTCAGGCCATTGTCGTAGCTGCTGGTCAACCGGCTCTGGTAGGTCGAATCGTCATCCGCACGCAGCTGCGCCGGGCGCGGTTGCGGCAGCTGGGGCCTGCCACGGGCCAGGTTGTGTGCGTTGTTGCGGGTGCCATCGAAGAACAGCCCGATCCGCAGCAAGCCGACATCTTCGTCCGTGTCCTGCGATGGTGCCATGTGCATTCCCCGTCGTGGCTGCGTCACGGTAGCGCGAAAGCGGTGTGTTGACGACGTGTAGTAACGCTTTTGACCTTACTTAACCCAGATGCGGTCGATCACAAATCCTGATTTTCACTTCTCTCGCCTATTGAATTCACACGACCCGCGCAGGCCATATGACCAGACCCGGCAAACCGGGTCGTGCTGCATCAACGCTGTTCACATCATTCAAGGAGCGACGCAATGTTGTCCAGATCGATTGGCAAAGCGGCAGGTGGCCTGGTGTTGGGGTTGTCGGTGGCAGCGGCCGCGCATGCGGCACCGTTATTCGAGCCGGTGACGGTCATCAGCCGCGCATCGGCAAACAGCGAGCCCGCACTGGGCAAGCTGCTGGCCACCCCGTCCACGGCGACGGTACAGGAAGTGCGTGTCGATGCAGCAGCTACTGCACAACCGCAGCTGGAATTCGAACTGCTCGGCCGGCGGGTGCAGGCGGTGCGCAGCAAGGTCGAAGCACTGCCCGATGGCGGCAGCATCTGGTACGGCCAGTTCCGTTCGCCCTCGGACAAACTGACCGCGGCCACCTCTAACGGCCAGGACGACCCCGGCAATTCGCTGATCCTGGTGCGCTCGGGCGACACCGTCACCGGCTCGATCCGCAAGGATGGAAAGCTGTATCGCCTGCGCCCGTTGGGCAACCGCCACGTGCTGGTGGAAGTGGATGAATCGCGGATGCCGGCCGACCATCCGGCCGACTACAACCAGCTGCCGAAGATCCCGATGGGCAACAACGATCGCATCGGCATCGCGCAGGCATCGTCCGGTACGCCGGCGACCATCCGTGTGCTGGTGGTAGCGACCAATGCCGCCGTCGCCGCCTATGGCGGCAACATGCAGTCGCTGGTGCAGCTGGCGGTGGCCGAGTCCAACCAGGGCTACGGCAACAGCAACGTCGGCCTGACGCTGCAACTGGCCGGTTACGAGACCACCAGCTACAGCGAGTCTGGCAACTTTACCACCGACCTGTCGCGTTTCCGTGGCACCAGCGACGGCTACATGGACAGCATCCACACCAGCCGCAACACCACCGCGGCCGATGTCGGCGTGCTGCTGATCAACAACAGTGCCTACTGCGGCCTGGCCTCGGGGATCGGCTCGACCGCGTCGACGGCGTTCGCGGCGGTGTACTGGGATTGCGCGACCGGCTACTACTCATTCGCGCATGAGATCGGCCACCTGCAGAGCGCGCGGCATGACATCGCCACCGACCCGAGCACATCGCCCTACGCCTATGGCCACGGCTACCGCTATGAGCCGTCCAGCGGCACCGGCTGGCGCACGATCATGGCCTACAACTGCACCCGCAGTTGCCCGCGCCTGAACTACTGGTCCAACCCGAACATCAGCTACAACGGCATCCCGATGGGCAATGCCAGTACCGCTGACAACCAGCGCGTGCTGGTCAACACCAAGGCCACCATCGCGGCCTTCCGCTGAGGCCAAGCGCCGACCAAGCGGCGGCCTCTACCCGGGCGCGTTCACCGGCTCGGGTAGATGCCAACCCTGGTTGGCATCCTGCGATCCATCAATCGCGGGCGAGCGTATCCAGCGACCAGCCGTTGGCATCCACACGCAGCACCGAACCCTGTTCGTACCAGTCACCCAGCACGATACGGATGCAATCGCGTCCACCGGCCTGCAGTGCGTGGATGGCCGGACGGTGCGTGTGACCGTGGATCATGGTGTCCACGCCGTGGCGCACGAAGGTGGCATCGACTTCGGACGGGGCGACGTCGGTGACGGTCTCGAACTGCGCGCGATCGCCCTGCTTCATTTCCGACTGGCGGGCCTGGCTCGCCTCGCGCGCCTTCTGCGCGAAGGCGATGCGTGCGGCCAGCGGCTGCGACAGGAACTGCGCCTGGAACACCGGGTCGCGGGTCTGCGCACGGAACTGCTGGTAGGGGATGTCATCGGTGCACAGCAGGTCACCATGCTGCAGCAGTACCGGGCGGCCGTACAGCTCGATCACGCACGGGTCGGGCAGGATGCGCAGGCCGGCACGGCGCGCGTAGTCCTCGCCAAGCAGGAAATCGCGGTTGCCGCGGATGAAGTACACGGGCACGCCGCTGTCGGACAGCACCTTCAACGCAACGGCCACCGCATCGGCGGCCGGAGAGGGCGTGTCGTCGCCGATCCAGGCCTCGAACAGGTCGCCGAGAATGTACAGCGCATCGGCGCCGGGCGCCTGCTCGCGCAGGAAGCGCAGGAACAGGTCGGTGATCTCCGGACGGCTGGGGTCCAGGTGCAGGTCGGAAATGAACAACGTGGTCATGCCTGCATTCTAGGCCATCAATGATGATGGTAGCGCCGCGGGAGCGGCGGGGTCGGATCCCTTTCCGGCGGAAAAGCGATCTGATCCCTGGGCTACACCGGCAGCGGCAGCCAGGTCAGGCTGGCCGAAGCCAGCAGGACGGCGATGCCCGTGGCGGCGAGCACGTCGGAAGGATAGTGCAGGCCGAGCACCACCCGCGACAGCGCGACACCGAGGGTGAACGGTACCAGCAAGGGTGCCAGCCAGGGGTAGTAGGCCAGTGCGACGATGGTGAACGACACTGCGTGCAGGGTGTGCCCGGAGGGGAAGCTGAATTCGTCCAACGGTGCCACCCAGGCGCGGATGCGAAGATCGGCCGCGTAAGGCCGCGGGCGCCGCGTCCAGCGCTTGAGGCCCTTGTACAGCAGCAATGCGGCCAGGCCGGTGGCGGCCATGTGCACCGAGGCACGCAGGCCATCGAAGCCATCCAGCACCACCAGCGCAGCCATCAGCACATACCAGAACACGCCATCGCCGAGACGGCTGATGACCGAGAACAGGCGGCGCACGCGGCGGCGCCGGCAGTAGTGGTTCGCCCGCCGGCACAAGCGCGCCTCGCGCCCTGCCAGCAGTTCAAGCGGCGTGGTGCGCATGGCCGCTCCTCCGCGACTGCACAAGCTCGGCCAGCAACGCATCGAACTCGGCCACCACCTGCTGAGGATGCAATCGCTTCATCGCGCGTGCAGCAGTGCCGCCCAGTTCGTGGCGTTTCGCGTCATCGGCGGCCAGTTGCACGGCGGCCTCGATGAACTGCTCGTCGCTGTCCACCGCTGCGCCGTTCTCGCCGTTGCGCAGGTACTCACGCGCGGCGCCGTAGTCGAAGGCCACGGTGGCCACACCGCTGGCCATGCTTTCCAGAGTCACGTTGCCGAATGTCTCGCTGCGGCTGGGGAACAGGAACAGATCGCCGCTGGCGAAGTGGCGGGCCAGCGCATCGCCGCGCTGGATGCCACAGAAGATGAAATCGGGATTTTCATGTGCCAGCTTCTCGCGGGCCGGGCCGTCACCCACCCATACAAAGCGTGCCTTGGGCCGGATCTGCTGCAGGCGGCGGAATGCCTTCACCGCCAGGCCGAGGTTCTTTTCGGCAGCAATGCGGCCGACATAGATCGCCACCAGGCCGTTGCCATCCACGCCCCATTCCTCGCGCAGTGCAGGGTCGCGCCGGCCTGGATCGAACTGCTGGCTGTCCACCGCACGGGCCAGCAGGCGCACGCGTTCGAAGCCCTGTTCGCCGAGGAACTCCTGCAGTTCGCGGGTCGGCACCAGGGTAGCGTCCGCCTGGTTGTGGAAGCGGCGCATCCAGCGCATGGCCGCGGCCTGCAGCCATGCCACGCCATAGTCGGGCAAGTACTCGTCGAAGCGGGTGTGGAAGCCGCTGGCGACCGGAATGCCGAGGCGACGTGCGGTACGCAGTGCCGACCAGCCGAGTGGACCTTCTGTGGCGATGTAGACCGCATCCGGACGCTGATTCTGCCAATGGCGGCCCAGCCGGATCGGGGCTGGCAGGCCGAAGCGCAGGCCGGGGTAGCGGGGCAGGGCAGCGCCGGGAACCAGCAGGGTGCCGGGTGCCGAATCCAGCGCTTCGGTGGACTGGCGGGGGCGGACGAGGTCGATCTCGTGTCCGGCTGCACGCAGACCCTGCTCCAGGCCCTGTACGGTGAGGGCGACGCCGTTGACTTCCGGCGGATAGGTCTCGGTGACGATGGCATAGCGCATGGCGGGCCTCCCGGTTTCCGGCATGCTCGGCCCTGGCGATGTAGCCGACATGACCGCTTTGCGACCGTCAGATGACGGGGGCGACGGCCATCGCAGGGGCGCTGCGGCCAACAAAAAACCACGGCCCCGAAGGGCCGTGGTCCTGGTGCTTCATGTCACAGCGCGATGGATCAGAAGCGCTGCTGGTACTTCATGTAGACGAAGCGGCCGATGTCGTAGCCACCGTAGTACGAGAAGGCCGAGTTCGGCTTGCTGTACATGATCGGGCCGGTCTTTTCGAACACGTTGTTGGCACCGACCGACACGGTGGCATCCCACGGCAGCGAGTAACGCACCTGCACGTCGTGGAAGGTGACCGCACCACGCTCGTTGTAGTTGCGGGCGCCCTTGTACCACGGTGCATACACACCCGGATCCGAGCATTCGTCCGGGTACAGCGCGATGTTCGAGCAGGTTTCCTTCACGCCCGAGTAGTAACGCGCGGTCCAGCTCGCGCCGAAGTTGCCCCGCTCGTAGCCCAGCACCAGGTTGGAACGGACGCGGAAGGCGCTGCCGATGCCGTTGGTGACGATCGGAACGATCGAGTTGTCGTTGGAGGTGCGGTAGGTCGCACTGGACACGTAGGTGGTGGCCGAGTTCACGTTGAACTTGCCGAACCGGGTGTCCAGACGGTAGCTCACGTCCAGGTCGTAGCCTTCGGTTTCCATGAAGCCCGCGTTGCGGTTGCCGAACTTCAGGTTGGTCACGATGCCGGTCACCGGGTCACGCTGGAAGCGCGAGCAGCGCGCTTCGATGCCCGACTCGTAGCAGTCCTGCAGGATCTGGGTCGGCGTGTCGGCGATGATCGTGTTGTCGATGCGGATCTTCCACCAGTCCAGCGAGGCGTTGAAGCCCTGGATGAAGCTCGGGCTCCAGACCAGGCCCAGGGTCTTGCTGGTCGAGGTTTCCGGCGTCAGCAGCGGGTTGGACCCGGAGGTGAACGGCACCGGGGTCGCGTCCGTCGACGTGTTCACCGGGGTGCCGCCCTGGCGCAGCTGGCGGAAGGTATTCGCATTGGCGATGTCGCGTGCGCAACGTGCACGGACTTCGGCGCTGGAGGCCGAGGAACCGAAACGGGTGTCGCACGGATCGCTGAACTGCGCGAAGGTCTCCGAACCACCACCGAACAGGTCGCTGATGGTCGGTGCACGGAAGCCCTCGGCCCAGGTGCCACGCACCATCAGCGAGTCGATCGGCTTCCACTTGAAGCCGAACTTGCTGTTGAGCGTGTTGCCGAAGGTGTTGTAGTCCGAGAAGCGGGTTGCGCCATTGAAGGTCAGTTCCTTCGCGCCCGGCAGGTCGGCCAGCACCGGAACGTTCACTTCCAGGTAGGCCTCGTTGACGGTGTAGTCACCGCCGGTCGGGCCTGCGGCCAGGTTGGTGGTAGCGCCGGTCTGGGCCAGGGCATCCGGGGTGTACTTGCCTTCTTCCTTGCGGCTTTCCACGCCGAAGGCGAAGCCGAGATCGCCAGCCGGCAGGGTCACGATGCTGCCAGCGATGTTGGCAAAGAAGTTCTTGGAGGTGGTGCGGCCCTTGGTGATCTCTTCCGGGAACAGCCACGCCTGCAGTTCTTCGTTGCCGTACAGGCCATCGGCAGCCGTCGTGCCATACGGAACCAACGGGTTCCACGGCTTGCACACGTCATAGGAGATCGGTGCAGCTGCGGTACCGCACTGCACCTTGCCGGTGGCGGCGTTGTAGAACGACGGGCCGACGCCGCCGGCGACGCGACCCTTGTGCAGGTTGCCGGTGGCCACCGATTCCAGCTCATTGCGGTTGTACTGGTAGCCCACTTCCCAGTCGAAGTAGCGGCTGCCGATCTCGAACGAACCGTCGAACGACGCCACCGCGCGGTAGGTCTTCAGCTCGCTGGTGGTCACGCGCGGCACTTCCCAGGTGCGGCGGTTCCAGGCCACGGCGGTCGGGTTGGCGTAACCGTGCTGGCGGCCGAACGGGTTGAAGTAGCTGTTGATCGACATCGAGCCGACACCGGCGGTGCTCGACTGCAGCGGATAGCCCGCGATCTGGCGGGTGGACTCACGCTTGTTGTAGCCCAGCTCGGTGCGGAAGTTGACGTTGTCGGTGATCTTGAAGCGGCCGTCGAAATAGACCGAGTCGCGCTTGACCGGATACATCACATGCATCTGGTCGTTGGCGTTGCTCACGTCACCGGTGAAAGGCGTGCTATCGGTGAGGTGGTAATTGGCCGGGTTGGTGGGATCCGCGCCGCGGTTGAGGGAATAGCCGCAGCCCGCAGTGGCGGTACAGCCCGGGCCGCGCAGACCCGTGAACTGGCCGTACTGGCTGATCGTGGTCCAGTTGCTGCTGTCGTACGGATGGCGATCGGTCATGCCGTACTTGCTGAAGCCGCGATCGCGCGCCCACACGCCCTTCTCTTCGGCGTGCTCGGCCGACAGGGTCAACGACACGCGCTCATTGCTCCAGCCGGCGACCACGTCGAAGCGGTCGCGTGCACCGTCGCCCTGGCTGTACTGGCCGTGGTAGACGTTGGCAGTCACACCGGTGACATTGGAACGGGTGATGATGTTCACCACACCGGCCATGGCGTCGGAGCCATAGATCGCAGAGGCGCCGTCCTTCAGCACCTCGATGCGTTCCACGGCGGACACCGGCAGCGTGGAGATGTCCTGGTAGCCGGACGTGCTGATGCCCAGGCGCTTGCCGTTGACCAGCACCAGGGTGCGCTGGGTGCCCAGGTTGCGCATGTCGATGTAGGTGCCGCCCGCGTTCTCGCCCGCGGTCAGCGCATTGGCGCGGCTGATGGTCGGGCTGCCCATCGCGGTGACGTTCTGCAGGATGTCGGCAACCGAGCTGAACCCTTGCTTTTCGATGTCGTTGCGGCTGATCGCGAACACCGGCTGTGCGGTTTCCACGTCCACCTGGCGGATGCGCGAGCCGGTGATCTCGATGCGGTCGAGGTTGGTCGGGTTGGCGTTGCTGCCTTCCTGGGCAAACGCGGGCAGCGCCGCCAGCGCTGCAGTGGTAGCCAGGGCGTAGCGGATGGCCTGCCCCAGTGCGGTGGTGCGTGAAGTCATGGCGAGCTCTCTCTCTCAGGTCGTGCACAGGACGCCAAAGGGGGCGTCGAAGGAGCCAGCAGGGTCGATGACCGAGCCGGTGACCCGATAGTAGTCTCGTTAGTTAATGCTCTGTAAAGAGTTCGTATCAATTTGTGTCACGCGGCCGCGCCAATCTTCACAAAACGTGAACAAAAGCAGGTGCTTACGTGATGGCAGCGATTGCCCACAGCACGCCGTTGTGTTGCGGAGCAGCACAAAAAACCGCCAGACTGCGCAAAGTGGGAGTGGGAAATGCGTCACCCCAGTTGTCCTGTGGACAACAGCGGACAGCGTATTCAGGCCACGAACGGACGGAACTGGATGCCCAGCCCGGCGATGCCATCGGTCTCGCCGATCAGGTCCGCGCGCAGCAGCGGGCGGGCATCGATGAAGGCCTGCGGCACGATCAGCGACAGCCGGTTGTCGTCGGCGGTCAATTCCAGTGCCGGCAGCGGATCGTCTTCGTGGGCGCGGTTTAGCAGCACCGCCAGCCGCAGCAGGGCCGCCAGCCGGCGTGCGGTCAGCAGCAGTCGCTCGGGCAGGGCGTCGAAGGCGGTCTTGGTCACGCTGCGGCGGTGGCTGCGCACCAGAGCCGCCAGCATCTGCTGCTCCTGGCGCGAGAAGCCGGCGATATCCGAGTGTTCCAGCACATAGCTGCCATGCACGTGGTAGCCGCTGTGCGCGATCATCAGGCCCAGCTCGTGCAGGCGCGCGGCCCAGCCCAGCATGCGCGCATCGTCGGCATCGAGCCTCCAGCGCTCCTGCACCTGTTCCAGCAGGGACAGCGCGGTGTCCTGCACGCGCTCGGCCTGGACGGTATCGATGCCGTAGCGCTGGCTGAGCGCAGCCACCGATTCGTCACGCAGGTCGTTTTCGCCGGCGCGGCCGACGATGTCATACAGGATGCCTTCGCGCATCGCCGCCTTGCTGACCAGCAGCTTCTGCAGGCCCAGCGCCTGGAAGGCCGCTTCCAGCACCAGGATGCCGCCGGCGATGATCGGGCGGCGGTCGCTGGACAGGCCCGGCAGCTGGATGTCGTCGATCTTCTTGGCCTTCAGCAGTTCATCGCGCAGCTGCGGCAGGGCCTCGGCGGTGATGGCGCCCTTGCTCAGCTTCATCGTCGCGCAGATCTCGCTGATCGCCTTGTGCGTGCCCGAAGAGCCCAACGCTTCCTGCCAGCCCAGCGCGCGGTACTTGCTGGCGAAAGGCTGGAACTCGCGGCCAATCTCGGCCAGCGCGTCCTTCCAGCGCTTCTTGCTCAGCTTGCCGCCGGGGAAAAAGCGCCGGGTGCTGGCGATGCAGCCGGCCTGCAGGCTTTCGCGCTCCAGGGTCTGCATGCCCATGCCGATGATGAACTCGGTGGAGCCACCGCCGATGTCGATCACCAGCCGGCGCTGCCCGGGCTTGGGCGGTTGCGCGTGGGCCACGCCCAGGTAGATCAGGCGCGCTTCTTCGCGCCCGCTGACCACTTCGATGGCATGCCCCAGTGCGGTTTCGGCCGGTACCAGGAACGACTGCGGCGAGCGCAGCTGGCGCACGGTGTTGGTGGCCAGCGCGCGCACGCGGTGCGGCGGCACATTGCGGATGCGCTGGCCGAAGCGGGCCAGGCATTCCAGTGCACGTTGGCGTGCAGCGGAAGAGAGACCACCCTTGCCATCCAGGCCATCGGCCATGCGCACCGTCTCGCGCAGGCGGTCGATCACCCGCAGCTGGCCGAGCGTATAGCGCGCGATGACCATATGGAAACTGTTGGAGCCAAGGTCGATGGCGGCCAGCAGGTCGCCATCCTGCAATGCGGGCGGAGTCGTGGTGGTGTGCGGCATGGACGAATGTTAGCCGAAGGGGCGGTGTGCTCGTCACCGCGCGGCCTTCACATTTTGGAAGAGGGCGTGCCGCAGGACTGCAAGGGGTCAGATCCCTTTCCCGCAGGAAAGGGATCTGACCCCGTGGCGATCGAATCCCGACCAGCGGTCGGGATCTACCGGGGCAGGGTCAGAGCCCCTGCATCAACGCCATCTGTGCCGAATGCGGCGCTTCGTCGTGGGCCGGGGCACGCTTGTGGTAGATGCCGTCGGCATCCAGCTCCCAGGCGTTGAGGTTGTCGTCAAGGTAGTTCTGCAGGACTTCGCGGTAGACCCGCTTGGCCAGTTCCGGATCGAGGATCGGGAAGCAGGTCTCGACCCGGCGCAGCAGGTTGCGTTCCAGCCAGTCCGCGCTGGCGCAGTACATTTCCGGTGCGCCGTCGTTGCCGAACCAGTAGACGCGGCTGTGTTCCAGGAAGCGGCCGACGATCGAGCGCACGCGGATGTTGTCCGAGATACCCGGCACGCCCGGTCGCAGCGTGCAGGCGCCGCGGATGATCAGGTCGATCTGCACGCCGGCCTGCGACGCGGCGTACAGCGCGCGCACCACCTGCGGTTCGTTCAGTGCGTTCATCTTGGCGATGATCCGCGCCGGGCGGCCGGCGGCGGCGATGCGCGTCTCGCGCTCGATGCGGCCGAGGATGCCGGTGTGCAGGGTGAAGGGCGACTGCAGCAGGCGCTTGAGCTTCATCTTCGACGCCAGCCCGGACAGCTGCTGGAACAGCAGGTGCACGTCATTGCCGATGTCCGCATCGGCGGTGATCAGGCTGATGTCGGTATACGCGCGGGCGGTGCCGCTGTGGTAGTTGCCGGTACCCAGGTGCACGTAGCGGCGCAGCTTGCGGCCCTCGCGGCGCACGATCAGCAGCATCTTGGCGTGGGTCTTGTAGCCGACCACGCCGTACACCACCTGCACGCCGGCTTCCTGCAGGCGATCGGCCAGGCCGAGGTTGGCTTCTTCGTCGAAGCGGGCGCGCAGTTCGACCACCACGGTCACGTCCTTGCCGTTGCGCGCGGCCTGGATCAGCGCATCGACGATCAGTGAGTCCTTGCCGGTGCGGTACAGGGTCTGCTTGATCGCCAGCACGTTCGGATCGATTGCCGCCTGCCGGATCAGGTCCAGCACTGCGGTGAAGGCGTCGAACGGATGGTGCAGCAGCAGGTCCTGGCGCGCCACCGTCTCGAAGATGCCGTCACTGTCGCGCAGCGTGCGCGGGGTCATCGGCGGGTATTTCAGGTCCGGTTGCGCGATCAGGTCGTACAGCTGGATGATGCGGTTGAGGTTGACCGGGCCATCGATGCGGTACACCGCGTTCTCGGTCAGGCCGAAATTCTGCAGCAGGGTCCGCACGATCTCGCGCGGCATGTCGTGCGCGATCTCAAGCCGCACCGCTGGCCGGTAGCCGCGGTCGACCAGTTCGTCGCGCAGTGCCAGCGCCAGGTTCTCCACTTCCTCCTCGTCCACCACCAGCTCGGAATTGCGGGTGACGCGGAACTGGTAGGCGCCCTGGACTTCCATGCCCGGGAACAGCTCATCGACGAAGGTCGACAGCACCGACGAGAGGAACACGAAGTTCTGGGGCCCGCCGAGCTTTTCCGGCAGCTGGATGATGCGCGGCAGCGAGCGCGGCGCGCGCACGATGGCCAGGTGGCCGGCGCGGCCGAACGCATCGGTGCCCTTGAGCACCACCACGATGTTCAGCGACTTGTTGAGGATCTTCGGGAACGGGTGCACCGGGTCCAGGCCCAGTGGCGACAGCACCGGCATGATCTCGTTGCGGAAGTAGGCGCGCAGCCAGCGCTTCTGGCGGTCGGTCCAGGAGTGGCGGCCGAGCACGCCGATGCCGGCCTCCATCAGCGCCGGCCGCAGCGTCTCGTTCCAGCAGCGGTACTGCTGGTCCACCAGTTCGGCGGCGCGGTCATGGATGGCGCTCAGGATGGCCTGCGGGCTCATCCCGTCCGGTGCGGGTGGCAGGCCGTACTCCTGCGCGTGGCGCACGGCGGCGGCGCGGATCTCGAAGAACTCGTCGAGGTTGGTGCAGGAAATGCACATGAAGCGCAGGCGTTCCAGCAGCGGCACCTGCGGGTCCATCGCCTGGGCCAGCACGCGGAAGTTGAAATCCAGCTGTGACAGTTCGCGATTGATGTACAGCGCCGGGTCGCGCAACGGATCGTTGTCCGGGCTCACGGGGAGGGGGAGGGATCCGAGGCTGCTCATGGCGTCATTCTTCGATGGAGGTCAGGGGGGCGGACTCGCGCGGGCGCACGTGGTCGGCATCGAAATGGCAGGAGAACACCGAGCCCTTGCCGACTTCGCTTTCAATCTCCAGCCGCGCGTGGTGCAGGCCGAGGATGTGCTTGACGATGGACAGGCCCAGGCCGGTACCACCGCTTTCGCGGGAGCGGCTGCTGGAAACACGGTAGAAGCGTTCGGTCAGGCGCGGCAGGTGGGTGGCCGGGATGCCGTAGCCGGAGTCGCGCACCGCCAGCACCGCACCGTCGCCTTCGCGGCGGAACTCCACCGCGATGCGGCCACCGGCCGGCGTATAGCGCACCGCATTGGTGACCAGGTTGGAGAAGGCGCTGTGCAGCTCCTTGGTCGAGCCCTGAAGGTCAACGCCGGCCAGGTCGTCGATGCTGATCTGGTGGCGGCCCTGGCTGTGCGCTTCGGCTTCGCGGCGCAGGGTGGCCAGCATCGGCTGCATGGCTACGGCCTCGTCCTCGCTGTGTTCCTGCGATTCGAGGCGCGACAGGGTCAGCAGGTCTTCCACCAGCTGGGCCATGCGCTGGCTCTGCTTGCGCATTTCTTCCAGCATCGGTCCGGTTCCCGGGAAATCCTCCGGGTCCATCATGTCCAGGTAGCCGTGGACCACGGTGAGCGGCGTGCGCAGCTCGTGTGAAACGTTGGCGACGAAATCCCGCCGCACCTGCTCCAGGCGCAGCAGTTTGCTGACGTCACGCGCGATCAGCAGCCAGTAGTCCGACGAATAGGGAATCAGGCGCAGGTTCAGGCGGATCGCCGGATCCACCGGCGAGGGTACGTCCAGGATGGGCTCGGCATTGCGGCCACCGGCCAGCCAGTGCGCCAGCGGCATCGGCTGCAGGCGCTCGACCAGGGCCTCGCCAAGGTCGCCGGGATGGTGCAGGCCGAGCAGGGCGGTAGCCGCTTCGTTGAACCACTGCACGCGCTGGCTGTTGCGATCCAGCACGACGACAGCATCGGGCAGCGCGGCGGCGGCGGCGCGGTAGCTGCGCAGCATGTCCAGCAGGCGGCGCTTGCGCACGCGCATTTCCACCTGGTTGCGGTACAGCAGGCGGTCCAGTTCGTTCCAGACACCGGTGCCTTCTTCGGCGGTGTCCCAGCGCTGGCGAGCGGTCAGCCGGCGCAGAACGCTGCGCAGGCGCCAGTAATGCCAAGCCAGGGTGGCCAGCGCGCCCAGTGCGATGCACAGCCACAGATGCCCCGAGAGCCACCCCACCAGTCCGGCGAACAGCAGCACCGCGGCAACGGTGGCCAGGGTCTTCAACCAGGCAGAGCGGATGTGGCGGGGCATTGCGATCTCGTCGTTGAGGTGCGGCGGTTCACTGGGGTGAACCGAGGGTTATAGCAGAGTTGCCGGCGCCGGCACCCGCAGGTGCTTGGCGCCGGCACGACGAGACTCAGGTGGCGGTGGAGAAGCGGTATCCGGCGCCGCGCACGGTCTGCACCATGTTCTCGGCGTTGAACGGCTCCAGCGTCTTGCGCAGGCGGCGGATATGCACGTCGATGGTGCGCTCCTCCACGTAAACGCTGCCGCCCCACACATGGTCCAGCAGCTGCGCGCGGGTGTAGACGCGCTCCGGGTGGGTCATGAAGAAATGCAGCAGGCGGTATTCGGTCGGGCCGATCGGCACCGGCTGGTCGTTGGCGAACACGCGATGGGCGGCGCCGTCGATACGGATCGGGCCGACGGCTACGCTGCCGTCCTCGTCATCTTCGCGGGCGCGGCGCATGACCGCGCGGATGCGGGCCAGCAGTTCGCGTGCCGAGAACGGCTTGACCACATAGTCATCGACACCGGCCTCGAGGCCACCGACGCGATCGTTCTCCTCGCCGCGGGCGGTCAGCATGATGATCGGCACTTCGCGGGTCAGCGTCTCCTTGCGCCAGCGACGGGCCAGGTCCAGGCCGCTGGTGCCGGGCAGCATCCAGTCCAGCAGGATCAGGTCGGGAACGCGATCGGCGATCGCGGTCTGGGCCTCCCGGGCATCGCCGGCGTGGACCGGTTCGTAATCGCCCTTGCGAAGGGCGAAGGCGACCATTTCACGGATCGCGGGCTCGTCATCGACGATCAGGATGCGTTTCTGCACGAGGACACCGTAGGGCTCGGTTACTGGAGTGGTGCCAGTAGACTACGGTTTGATGACATGTTTGTGACTACCCGGCCGGAACCGGCCTGGATTGCCATCGGCCGGTCATGCGGTGCTCAGCGACGGTCCAGATCCGGGTCCTGCACGCCCTGCCGGCGCAGTTCCAGCACCGTCGGGGTGATCGATTCGATGCGCGCGTCAACCCGCGCGCGGCCGATGTAATCCAGCGCCGGGTTGCGCTTGAGCGCCTGCAGCTGCATCAGCGCCTGTTCTGGCCGCCCGCTGAGGAAGGCGGCCTCGGCATAGGCCTCGCTGGCGCGCACGCTGTCGCCAGCCAACTCACTGGCGCGGGCGAAACGCTGCTGGAAGACCGGATCGTTACCGCTTTGCGACAGCAGGGGGCGCAGCATCGCCTGTGCACGCTGGCCGGCTTCGCGGCTGCCTTGTTCGTTCAGGATCCCGGCATAGGTCAGTGCCACCGGGCGGCTGTTGGGGTGTTCGCGCAACAATTGCTCGAAGCGGCTGTTGGCCTGGGCCGTCTGGCCTGCGCGCGACTCCGCCTCGCCCAGGCCCAGCGCCAGCCACAGGTTGCCGGGGTGGGCCTGCAGCAGGCCGGCCAGGGTCTGCCGGGCCTGGCCGGCACCGGCACGGCCACCGCGCATCACCGCCAGCGCCTGGCCGTAGCGCTGCGCATCGTTGAGGCCGTCCTTCTGCCGCTTGGCCAGGTCGGCGTACTCGCGCTCCAGCTCGGGGGTGGAGTCCGCGCTGAGCACGCGCAGGCGCTCACGCGCCCACTCGAAGTCACCGCTGGCGCCACGGTTGAGCTGGCCGATCGGCAGGCGCAGCACACTGCCGGGCAGCAGCGGGTTGTTGCCGCGCAGCAGCGGCTCGCCCAGGCTGGGATCGGCCGGGTCCACCCGCTCCTTGCGCTCGCCGGTGGGCGTGCTGGTGGTGAGCAGCACCGTATCCTTCTTCATCTGCTGGGCGCGGGACTTGGCCTCGCTGATGCGGGTGATGTTGACCGGGTGGGTGCGCAGGAACTCGGGCACGCTGTAGCCGCCTTCGTTGCCGCGCATGGCTGCCGACATCCGCTCGAAGAAGCCGGCCATGGCATCCACGTCGTAGCCGCTGCGCGACAGGGTGCGGATGCCGAGGCGGTCGGCCTCGGACTCGTTGGAGCGGGTGTAGTTGATCTGCCGCTGCTGCATCAGGCCCATGCCCGAGCTGATCGCCGCCATCGTCGCGTTGCCGGACGACGTGCTGTTGCTGGCCTGGGCGGCCACTACCGCCGCCAGCATGCCCAGCAGGATCGGGATCTGGTCGCGCTGGGCGCGCTCGACACCGCGCAGCACGTGCTGCTGGGTGACGTGGGCGATTTCGTGGGACAGCACCGCAGCAACCTCGTCCTCGCGCTCGGCGGTCAGCACCAGTCCGGCATTGACCCCGATGTAGCCGCCCAGCGTGGCGAACGCGTTGATCTGGCGGTCGTTCATCACGAAGAAGGCGTACGGCTGCCGCGGCTGGTCACTGTTGGAGCCGAGCCGGGTACCCATGGTCTGCAGCCAGTCGTTGACCAGCGGATCTTCCAGCAGGTAGCCGTAGTTGCGCAGCTCGCGCAGCATCATCGCGCCGTACTCGGCCTGGCGGGCCGGGGTCAGCAGCTCGCCGGCCGAAGAGCCGATGTCGGGCAGCTTCTCCTGGGCCTGGGCCAGCGGCATGGCCAGGGCCAGGGTGACGGCGGTAGTCAGCAGCAGGGCTCGCAAGCAGAAGGTCCTCGGGCGGGGCGCGCCAAGCGTGGCAGGGCGGGGGGCAACCATTCGTTAATCCACAGTGTTGCGGCCGTGGCGTGGAAATTCCAGCGCACCGGTACCATATGTAGACCGTCGATCCATCGTGGAGTTTCCCGTGACAGCCCAGACCGCCGGCGGTGCCCCCGCCATCACCATCTATTCCACTGCCGTCTGCCCGTACTGCGTGGCCGCCAAGAACTTCCTGAAGAGCAAGGGCCAGCAGTGGACCGAGGTCCGCATCGACCTGGACCCGGCCGAGCGCGAGAAGATGATGGCGCTGACCCGCCGCACCAGCGTGCCGCAGATCTTCGTCGGCGACGTCCATGTCGGCGGCTACGACGACATGATGGCCCTGCACCGTGAAGGCAAGCTCGAGCCGCTGCTGGCCGGGCAGGGCCAGGCATGAGCGCGGCCGACGACGGCAGCAAGGACCGCATCGCCGAGTTCACCGAGTTCCGCAAGCGCATGAACGAGCGCATCCTGGGCGAACCGAACCAGGTGGTGCGCCGCTTCTTCGCGCTGGATACGCAGACCTACCAGGCCGGCGCGCTGGATGTGAAGACCAAGGAGCTGCTGGGCCTGGTGGCCTCGATGGTGCTGCGCTGCGACGACTGCATCAGCTACCACGTGGCCCAGTGCAAGGACGCCGGGGTGACCCGTGAGGAGTTCTTCGAGACCTTCTCGGTCGGCCTGGTGGTGGGCGGCTCCATCGTGATCCCGCACCTGCGCCGCGCGGTCGACTTCCTCGACCAGCTCGAAGGCGGCGCCGCCGCGCCAGCCGCGCACGAGCACTGAGGGTCGGGGCGGGCCGCCGCCCGCCCGACCCGGCCGCCGGGGGGCCTGTCCCGCGATCCAAAGGCCCAGGAGCCCCTTCTTGTTGAAGGGGCGCGCCGACAGGCGGGGGTAGAGGAGGGATGCGCGGGCAATTCTGCCTGAGCCGGGGACTGGGACCATGGTCTATTTGGGACCTCGGCCCCGGCTCAGGCATAATTGCCGGTGAAACTTCCTTTGCGCCGGCGTTTCCGGGCACGTCCGGACGGCGTTTTTCCCCCTGTTCGGAACATCGATCAATGACGCAGAAAATTACGGTCATCCGCGGCGACGGCATTGGCCCGGAAATCATGGACGCCACCCTGTTCGTGCTCGACCAGCTCAAGACTGGCCTGGAGTACGAAGACGCCGACGCCGGCCTGGTGGCCCTGGAAAAGCACGGCGACCTGATGCCGGCGGTGACCCTGGAATCGATCGCGCGCAACAAGGTCGCGCTGAAGAGCCCGCTGACCACCCCGGTCGGTGGTGGCTTCACCTCGATCAACGTCAGCCTGCGACGTCATTTCGACCTGTACGCCAACGTGCGTCCGGCCCACACCTTCCCGAACACCAAGTCGCGTTTCGACAACGTCGACCTGATCACCGTCCGTGAGAACACCGAAGGTGCCTACCTGGCCGAAGGCCAGGAAGTGTCGGCCGATGGCGAGACCGCTTTCTCCGGCACCCGCATCACCCGCAAGGGCTCCGAGCGCATCGTGCGCTACGCCTTCGAGCTGGCCAAGAGCACCGGCCGCAAGAAGGTCACCGCCGTGCACAAGGCCAACATCATCAAGTCGACCTCGGGCCTGTTCCTGAATGTCGCCCGTGAAGTCGCCGCGCAGTACCCGGACATCGAGTTCCAGGAAATGATCGTCGACAACTGCTGCATGCAGCTGGTGATGCGCCCGGAACAGTTCGATGTGATCGTCACCACGAACCTGTTCGGCGACATCATCTCCGACCTGTGCGCCGGCCTGGTCGGCGGCCTGGGCCTGGCTCCGGGCGCCAACATCGGCAAGGATGCGGCGATCTTCGAAGCCGTGCACGGCACCGCGCCGGACATCGCCGGCCAGGGCAAGGCCAATCCGTGCGCGCTGCTGCTGGCGGCCGCGCAGATGCTGGACCACATCGGCCAGCCGGAAAACGCCGAGCGCCTGCGCAAGGCCATCGTGGCGACCATGGAAGCCAAGGATTCGCTGACCGGCGACCTGGGTGGCACCGGCACCACCATGAGCTTTGCCAAGGCCATTGCCAGCCGCCTGTAAGCGGCCGGCCGACCTCGGTCGGATCCACAGCGGGGCGCCTTCGGGTGCCCCGTTGCGTTGTGGGCTGGCTCGGTAGATCCACGCCATGCGTGGATGACGGGGCCCCTACGGTCCGCAGCCACCCATGGGGTGGCTCTACAGGGGATTTTCTGTGCGTATATCGCACAGATCATGTGCCGCTGGGCGGCTGGTTCGTGCGTAATGTGATCGGCATCCTGTGCCCACTTCCCAACGCACCGGAGCTTGAACATGAACCTCACCGCCTTCGGCCTGGCCAGCCTGATCGGCATGACAGCCACCCTCCCGGTTGCTGCTGCCGAGCCGGCCCATCCCACCATCCGCCATATGGCGGGTGCGCCGGTCGCGACCTCGCTGGATGCGGCGAAGACTGCCGTGCTGGTGATCGACTTCCAGAACGAGTACTTCGATGCCAAGGCCGTACCGGGCTTTGCGGGTGGCCGCATGGTCATTCCCGATGGCGTGGCCGCACTGCGCCAGGCCAGGCGGGTAGTCGAATTCGCCGATGCCCACGGCATCCGCGTGATCCATGTCCAGCACGTGCTGCCGGCCGGCGCACCCCTGTTCGCGCAGGGCAGCGTCAATGCCGCCTTCCATCGCGACCTGCAGCCGCGCCAGGGCGAGACCGTGGTGCAGAAGGACAATGTCAGCGTGTTCGCCGGCGCGTCCGCAGCCGTGCTCGACCCGATGCTGAAGAATGCCGGTATCGATACCCTGATCGTCACTGGCCTGCAGACCCATGCCTGTGTGGCCGGTGCCGCGCGCGACGCAGCGGCCGCACCACGTGGCTACCGGGTGATCGTCTCGTCCGATGCCAGCGCCAGCCGTGACCTGGATCTGGCCGGCGGCCGTCGCACCGATCATCGCGCGCTGCATGAGGCCTCGCTGGCGCAGATCGAAGACGCCTTCGGCGATGTCATGAGCACCGACGCGATCCTGGCGCTGCCGGTACGCAAGGCCGGTGACGGCGCTTGATAAGCTGGCGGGGCCCGCATGCCGTGGGCCCCGCCACGTGGAGCTGCCCGCCGATGGATCACTTCGCCGCCCTGCGCGCGCTGCGCGCCATCGTTGACGCGGGCAGTTTCACCGCGGCCGCCGAGCGCCTGGGGACCACCCACTCGGCGATGTCGCGGCAGCTGCGGCAGCTGGAAGAACACCTGCAGGTACGCCTGCTCGATCGCAACAGCCGTCGGCTGTCGTTGACCGAGGCCGGGCGCGATTACTACCGCGAGGCGGCAACGCTGCTGGACCGCCTGCAGGAGGCGGACGATCGTGCCCGCGCCGGGCAGGCGCAACCCAGTGGCAGGGTGCGGATCAGCGTGCCGCAGGTAGTGGCCAGCCAGGAACTGCCGCATTGGCTGCCCTCGTTCCTGCAGCGTTACCCGCAGGTCACGCTGGACCTGTCGGCGGATGATCAGCTGGTCGATGTGGTGGGCGGTGGCTTCGACCTGGCGCTGCGCATTGCAGCTTCATTGCCGGACAGCCAGCTGGTCGCGCGCGAGCTGGCCAGCTGCCCGCGCATCCTGGTCGCCGCACCGGCCTACCTGGCCCGGCATGGCCTGCCGCGGCAGGCTGCGGATCTGGAGCAGCACACGCTGCTGGGTTTCAGTCCCACCCCATCAATGCCGCCCTGGCGGTTGCAGGGGCCGCGCGGCGCCTGCGTGAGCGTTGAAGCCGGGCAGCGCCTGCGTGTGGATGCCACGCCTGCGCTGTACGCCGCCGCGCTGGCCGGAATGGGCATCAGCCTGTTCACCGCGCTGACCGTGCAGGAGGACCTGCGCGCCGGTCGTCTGATCCGCGTGCTGCCGGCCTGGCATGCCGGCCAGCGGCGCTACTTCGCGTTGTACCCGCATGCGCGCGCGCTCGCGCCCAAGGTGCGCGCGCTGGTAGAGCACCTTGCGGCGCACTACGCTGCACAGGCCGGCGTGACTGGCTAGCCGGGAAATGCAGCAGCCAGGCGTTACAAAGAGAAAAGGGCGCCCCGAAGGCGCCCTTTGTCGTTTATGGCTCTGCCCGGTTCAGCGCTGCTGGATCTTCGACAGCAGGCGCAGGAACTCCACATACAGCCAGACCAGGGTCACCATCAGGCCGAATGCGCCATACCACTCCATGTACTTCGGCGCGCGCTGGGCCACGCCGGTCTCGATGAAATCGAAGTCCAGCACCAGGTTCAGCGCGGCCACGACCACCACGAACAGGCTGAAGGCAATGCCCAGCCAGCTGGAGTCGTGGATCACCGGCACGTTGATGTTGAAGAAGCCCAGCACGAACGAGGCCAGGTAGAGCAGGGCGATGCCGCCGGTGGCGGCGACCACGCCCATCTTGAAGTTCTCGGTGGCCTTGATCAGGCCGCTGCGGTATGCGAACAGCAGGGCGGCCAGGGTGCCGAAGGTCAGCAGCACCGCCTGGAACACGATGCCCGGATACTTCATGTTGAACAGGGCCGACACGGCGCCCAGGAACAGGCCTTCGACCAGCGCGTACATCGGCGCGGTGACCGGTGACCATTCCTTCTTGAAGATGGTGATCAATGCCAGCACCAGGCCGCCAATCGCGCCACCGATGGCGTACAGGCTCGCGCTGCCGGAAATCTGGCCGTACTCGTCGACCGCCTGGCTCCAGGCGAACGCCGCGGTCAGCACGGTCAACAGCAGCAGGATGCCGGTCTTGTTGGCGGTGCCATTGAGGGTCATGACCTGGTCGGGGCTGGTCACTACCGAGCCACTGGCGAGGTCGAGGAAAGTCGACTCGGAAAGAGCCGGGTTGCCGCTGCGCATGCGTGTTCTCCGTGCGGATGAAGGTCGGGACGGCCATCCGGCCGATGGGCGTGAGCATAGCCGATGACTGCTTTCGGCGTTGTGGCAGGCCCGGGATCTGTGCATCCTTCGTTGACAGTTCCCAACGCGCTTGGCGACAATGACCAACTCCCCGGGCCCAACCCGAGGGGATTGCAAGACCGGGGTATAGCGCAGTCTGGTAGCGCGCCTGCTTTGGGAGCAGGATGTCGGGGGTTCGAATCCCTCTACCCCGACCAATCCCACGCCACGTCGGATTGGACACCGTTCCGGTTCGGGCGCCCGTAGCTCAACTGGATAGAGCACCGGCCTTCTAAGCCGGCGGTTACAGGTTCGATTCCTGTCGGGCGCGCCATTGGCGAGCGCCGGGATCGCATCGACGGATGTGAAGAAGTGCTTGCAAAAGCGCAAGGACTCCACCAGAATATCGGACTCGCTTCGGCGGACCGCAACTTCGGTGACAGTCCCCAGGCAATGTTCAAGGTTCCGGCGTCAGTGGTATCGGCGATGGGGCGAAAGTTTCAGTGGTGGCTGTAGCTCAGTTGGTTAGAGTACCGGATTGTGATTCCGGTGGTCGGGGGTTCGAATCCCCTCAGCCACCCCACTGATTCAACCGCATCGGCGCAGCCGAAACGGTATTGCAATAAACAGAAAGCACGCTACAATGTGCGTCTGAGTTTCACGGGCCGTTAGCTCAGTTGGTAGAGCAGTTGACTCTTAATCAATAGGTCCAAGGTTCGAATCCTTGACGGCCCACCAAGACAGAAGCCACCTGGTACGCCAGGTGGCTTTTTCTTATAGATGTGACTCCCATCGTTCCGATGGATCACGCGTTGCAGAACCCGTTCGGCGTGGATCTGCAGCAGGAGCGGGGCCCGCAGTGCTGGTTTCAACCACGTTGAAAAAAGTGCTTGCACCCACCGAGCGGATCGGGTCATAATTCGCGCCCCGATTTCGGGCTGTTAGCTCAGTTGGTAGAGCAGTTGACTCTTAATCAATAGGTCCAAGGTTCGAATCCTTGACAGCCCACCAGACGAAAGCCACTTGGTTCGCCAAGTGGCTTTTTTCTTGCCTGTTCGCCGGGGGGGGGGCATCTGCAGATGCCAGCGGTGCTGGCTGGAGTGGAGCCCCCTTGAGTCAAGGGGGCGCGGCGAAGCCGCGGGGATGTGGCGGCTGATGAAGTGGGGCCCGCGCTTTACCGCGCAAAGCGTGGGGCTGCGGCGCGAATGCGCGGCAGCTTCCCACTTGGTTCGCCAAGTGGCTTTTTTCTTGCCTGTTCGCTGGGGGGGGCATTTCATCCGCGCATGGCGTGGATCGACTGAAGCAATGCTGAAATCAGGGTCATACGCGTCATCAGTGTTATCAATGCTGTGCGCTGCATCTCACCGCATCGCATCCTGCATCGCACCCAATGGATCTTCCGCGCCGACGGCGCATGCACGAAGGAAGATGTTGATGGCTCATATCAATCGATTGCACCGCACGCTGTGGGTTTCCTTCGCGTTGCTGGCACTGGCGGCCTGCGCGCCCGCCGACAATCCCGCGCAGACCGGCGAACGCGATGCTGGCACTGAAAGTGCTCCTGCGCGCCTGGTCGGTGAGGCCATGCAGATGCAGCCGGCTCAGGCGGCAGAGCGGGAGGCCCTGCCCGATGCGGTGGACGTGCAGCGCAATGCGGATGGTTCGGTGGATGTGCGCAAGGCCACGCCGGAGCCGGCGGCCCTGCGGCGCACCGGCGACGGGGGCGTGGAGATCCGCAAGGTGGATCCTGCAGCCGGGCAGGGTGCCGATACGGCGTCGGCCAAGGCCAGGCCGCAGCAGTGAACCCCGCCACCCCGGATGAGCTTGCGCTCGCCGGGGTGGTTCAACGCGCGGGCTGCGCACCATTGCCATGTTCAGTTTTGTGCAGGCCTTCCGCTTCCCGCCATCGCCTGCGACAATGAACGCCTGCGCCGGCCACGCGAAAGTGGCGGAATTGGTAGACGCCCTGGATTTAGGTTCCAGTGAGGGTGACCTCGTGCGGGTTCGAGTCCCGCCTTTCGCACCATCTGGCCGAGCACAGATTGCCTAAGTGATTGAAAAATAAGCTGGCGACGGTCAGTTGTCCTATTGGATTCCCGCTTTGGCAATTGATCCCTGTCTCGGAACGTCACCTGTTCCGTTCGAGGCGGCTGGGAGGCGGAACTGCTCCAGTGCAGACATGCCTTGGAGCGATTGCTCGGCCAGTACCTTCGCGTAGACCGCTGAGGTGGTCTGGATGTCGCGGTGTCCGAGCCACTCCTGCACGAGCTTGATGTTGCCGGTCGCCAGCAGCAGCCGAGTGGCGCACGTATGGCGGAGCGCATGCGGTACGCACTCCTTCTCGGAAGCGAGATGTGTCCCCTTGATGGCCCATTGCCACAGCCGGTCGGCGCGCGTGCGATTGAGCATCGTGAAGGGGCCGTCCGATGTGGCCGCCAGGGCGTCCTTGCGCCGCTGTAGAACCTCGGCGACACGGGCGGTGCAGGGTAGGGTGCGGGGACGCCCCTTCTTGAGCGTAGCGTGCCGCCAGAAGCGGACGTGGAGCCTTCCGCCCTGATCGACTACTTCGGACCACCGGATGCCGATGGCCTGGCTCATGCGGCAGCCCAGGTCGGCGAGGCACACGAACAGGTCGCGGTAGTCCGCCCCGTCGCGCACCCGTGGGTGCCCTCCGGCAGGGCCGTTCGGGAGCGTGTCCCACTCCAGCAGCCGCGCCAGGATCAATTCCTCGTCCTCAACGTTCAGGACGAACGTGCGTGCGTTGTCCCTCTCGTCGGCCAAGCTGTACTCGGGCAGCTCTCCCAAGAACCGGCCGGCCTTCCTCTCGCGTTTCAGTAGGGCAAGGAGGCACTGCATCTTGCGGTTCACGGTGGCGGGAGCCGCCTTGTCGGCGAGCATGCGCTGCGCCATGTCGTTGACCGCGGCCTGCGTGATGTCGTTGATGGGCGTTTCCTCGCCCAGGTAGCTCTGGACCACCTTGCAGTTGGTACGCACGGTGTCGATGGACCGGAGCTTGCCCCAAAAGTTGCGGTCGTCCAGCGCGTCGTCCATCGCGTCCTTGAGGGTGCGCTGGCGGACCTTGGCCTTCGCCACGGCCATCTGCACCGACCGGGACTTGCCCCGAATCAGCTCCCGCAGCGCGTCCTCTGAAATCTCGGGGTCATCGCGCAGGGCGTCGAGGACCGCCTGCTCCTTGCGCTCGGCTGCCACGCGGTCGCGGGTGCCGGTGGACAGGCGCACGCGGCGGTATCCCTCCTGCACGTCGAGCATGTAGTAGCGCTTGTCGGGCGCACCCGGCTTGGGCGCGGTCCCTTTGAGGCGAAGGGCCATGTGTATCTCCAAAAATGAAAAGGCCCGCACTAGGCGGGCCTCGGGGCACAACGGGGTATTGGGGGTTAGGCGGCTGCGACGCGCGCCGTCACCTTGCGGTTGACACGTTCTGCGAGCGAAGCCAGCCAGTGCAGCGCCTTGGTCGTCGGGAAGATCAGGTTGCGCTTGCGGTAGGCGGGATCAGGGCGCTGCTCTAGGAAGTCAGGCCCCGGCTCGCGGTTACGCTTGATAGACGACAGGTCGAGCACATTGCGGCTCACTGCGGAGGGAGAGAGTCCGCCGAGGACGCGCTCAAGGTCCACCTGCTGAATGCCCGGCTCGTCCACAACGGCGAGTAGGGTGAGGATGCGGGTGGCGGTGATGTCCTCGTCGATCTCTTCCCGGAAGGCTGACAGTGCGGTTGTGAGAATGGCCGTCAGTTCTTTCTGCGAGAGATTCATGGTGCGCTCATTTTCCGTAAGGGGATGGTTCCCCCTTGGGAAACCATCAGGGTCTATCTTGGAGCCGCAATGTAAGGATTACAAGGCCCAAGCCAATGTTGATGGCATTCTTGCCAATTTTGTCCATCCAGAAACCACGCTGCCAAGGCGTGGGGGAGGGGTCGATTCCGATCTCATATCCAAAGGCTTTCACGAACAGGTCCAGGTACTTCTGCCCTGCGAAGGGGCCGTCCTGTCCCCTGCTCACGGCGTTGTAATGCGCCGCCACCCCCGGCTGCGCTCCACAAAAAGGTCTTACGTTTCAGTGTTTTAAGAACGGTAGTGCCAGCATCGCCGCCAGGGTCACAATGGCCCCGACCACGGATGCAAAAAACAGTCCTTGCCCTACGCGGACTACCGCGCTGGCTATTGTCCGTCTCACCGTACTCATAGACTGAGAACGCCCCCCTGGTCGTCTGCGGATGCGCAGCCCGACAGCATGACGCTGCCGTCGGGCAGACTACAGGCCACAATGATGGCGCGTCCGTAGGAATCAAGTACCACGGGAGAGATTGATCCCGACTGGTGCAGTGAAGTCATGGCCGCGGGGTCTCCGTTGGGGCCGCGGGTGGGACCGGATACGACACCCGCCAGCCACAGTCCTCGGGGACGACCGAGAACTGGACGCGCTCGTTGAGTAGGCCGAGCATCGCGCGGAGAGCGCCGCGCTTCTCGTTATGGTCGAAATTGATGGTCCGAATCATTCGGGCACCTCGTAGGTCCGTTCATGCAGGACCAAAACCTCCCGCTCGAATACCAAGAACGGGCCGAACTGGTGGACGCGGAGGGCCACGTTGACGATCACCAGGGTCGAGTTTGCGGTGAAATCTGCGTTACGCATATGTAAGTCTCCTGTTATGCAAGTGCTACAAATGGAACAATGAGTGCCAAATATCGAGATTGGCCTTATGAGTAGGGCTGAAGGGCGTGATCGCCACTCCCGACCCCAAGGACCGTTCGATGATTGACCCCCGCGTAGAAGTCGCCATTACGGCCCTTCACCTAGTCGTATGGGTGTGGACTAGCTCGGTGCCGGCGCATCGCACATACCTGTATTGGCGCAGGGTCTTGCGGAAGCGGCGTTAGCGGCTCCAGAAGTAGAAGCCGCTCACCTCAAACGCGTCACCGTTGAGCCGAATGTCGCGGCCATAGCTCTCGTAGTCGAAGTAGCGGGAGAGGGCGTCGGGCACGCCGTGGAGAAGCCCCGATTCGTCCACATAGTTCTCGGCAAAGTCGGCCCAGCTATCGAACTGGCCCACGTAGGCTTCGTGGAACTGCTCCACGGTCACATCGTCGAGGCCCTCGTGGTCGCAGAAGGCCGTGTAGGCAGCGCGTTCGGTGTCGTTGTGCAACTCGTCCAGCCGCTCTTGCAATGCGCACAGCTTGTCCAGGTCGGGGTGCTCGCCCCAGGTATCCCCGAACACGTCGTCGTAGTCGTGGACGGCCCACTCCTCGGCGCTGGCGACCTTGCCGCTTCCGCCACACGCCGTGCATTCCGCCCCGCCGAATACTCGGGGGACGTATGTGGTTCCAGTACCGCCGCAATCCGGGCAATCAACGGTCACGTTCGGGTGCGGCGACTCGCGCAGGATGCGGGCAATCTCATCGCGCACGTCGTCGGCGTCGCGTCCCTCCAAGTCGATCCACTCGCCGTGCAGGACGCCAGCGTTATATGAGGCAAGGCAGGCAACGTAGATTTGCATGGTGTGCTCCAGAAATGCGAAGGCCCGCACTAGGCGGGCCTCGGGATCAGGGGTGGTTATCGGTCAGTGCGCCCAATCGGGCTTGACGTTCAGCAGGTAGGCGGCGGCCACTGCGCGGGCGGTGTCCTCGTCGGCCACGTCGGCAATCCACCACCAGCGGTCCTTACCGGCCCAGCGGTAGACGCCCCAAAACTGCGCGGCCATCGGTGCGCAAGGCTCGACGCTCCCGTCGAACTCTTGGCGGGGACCGTAGGAGACCGATCGGTCGCCCAGGGTGACCAGCTTGTCACCGGCAGGTACAGCCAGCTCGTTGTCATTGCTCATTGCGACAGGCCCTTTGCGTGTTCGATGGCGCGATCCAGTGCGCCGGGGATGTTGTGAAAAATGCCGTGGCGTGTCGAGTGGGTGAGGCCGATTTTGTAGACCTCAAAATGGTTCGGCCCCTTGCGCAGCACCCATGCCTTTTCGGTCTCGAACAAGATGTCCTCCTCGCGGTAGCTCATCGCGCGGCTCCCATGCCCTCGGCGATCCATGCGCGGGCCTGCTGCTCGGCGCGGGCCACGCCATCGGCGGTCTCGTGGTTGATGCCGTTCCTCGACAGCCACCCGCCCAGCGGGTCGGCGATGTCGTAGGCCCAAACGCCGCTCCACTGCTCGCCGACCTCCTGCCAGAGGCGGTGCAGCATGCGCGCCACCTCGACAAGAAATTCGGAGTCCTCAATGCCCAGCGGCGCGGTGCTCATCGGCTCGGGCCACGTCCACCCGCTCGCCAGCTGCGCGAGGTCGATGGGGTCGAAGTCGGTATCCCTGATTGCGCGGTTGACCACGGTGGCGAACTCCTCGGCTTGCTGCGGCGTCATCGCGGTCGCCGCCAGTTGTTCGTGATAGCGCCCCGGCTGTGCCAGGAACACGTTGCGGGTTCCGTAGGTGCGCAGTTCCATCACAGCACCCCCAGCCCGCGCAGCACCGGCATCACCAGCGCGTTGGTCTCGTCGTTGTCGCTCCAGTCGCTCGCGGCGTCGTCCCCGTTCTCCCAAATCAGGAGCACAAACCCCGCCTTTGTTGCGTCCGGGCGGTAGAACCGCAGGTGATCGTGGTCGGTAGAGGCGAGGGCCTCCAACACTTCTTGCCGGTCGCGGCTGTGCCGCACCGTGGTTTCTTCGCCGTCGTAGACGCCGAGCGAGTAACCAGCGGCGAGGGCGGCATCCACCAGCGCCACGGCTATGCGCTTCGCGCTCTCGGGGGCGTAGTTGTCGAGGTTCATGGCTTTCTCCGGGCAACAAAAAAGCCGCCTTGCGGCGGCTGATGGGTTCGGGTTAAGCGCGGAGCGCGTCGCTGCACAGGGCTTCCGGGTATGACGAGTCGCGCATTGGCATGACGATCAAAGACGCGCACCTGATGCTCGGATCGGTGATGCCGCCAATACCGAACATGGCCGCCACGTCGCCGCCAGTCACCGGAATCAGTGAAGTGGCCTTGCCGCCGAATGCCTTGCAAATTACACCGGCCGCCTTCACTACGCCTTCGAGGACGGCAGGCGCGAATCCGGACAGCTTGAGTTCGTTCGGCTTGGACACCGCAGCACGCCAGTCCGGGTAGGTTCCATCAACGGCAGCAAACTCAATGGCCTGGCCTCCGCGCTCCGCCTTGAACCGGCTGGCATCGCCCACGGCGCTGAAATAGACATCGCCCTTCATCTTGGCGACCAGCTCGCACGCATTGCGCGGCACGATGATCTTGCCAATGTCCCACGGCAGGCTGGTACGCACCACAAGCATGCGGTGGCCGTCTGTAGCAACGATGATCGCACCATCGGCGTGCGACTCAATCAGCACGCCATTCAAGTAGAAGCGAACGTCATTCTTGGGGGCCACATGCAGAGCGGCGGCGATCAGGGCGGAAGGAATTTTGTTCATAGCTTTCTCCGGGCAACAAAAAAGCCGCCTTGCGGCGGCTTCGGGGGATTGGGGTAGGGCGCTGTTAGAGGAACAGCTTGGTCAGCGTGACGATGCCAGCCACAAAGGCCGTGGCGACCACCAGCGGATACCACCGGGTCTCCATCATCAGCTTGTCGCTCTCGCGGTTGATCTTGCGAATCTCAGCGGTGAGCTTGCGCACTTGCAAGTCCTCCAGTGGTCCATTGGTGCTCATGGTAGCTCCAAAAAAGACCCGCCGTCACACGTCGGCGGGGTGTGGAAAACCGGGTTGACGAAAGGGGATCAGATGACAACGGGGGATGGACAAGGCGCAACTTGGGTGCGGTTCTTGTGTGCCTGGCGCTCCCGCTCGTTGAGTCGGGCGCGGTGCTCGCGGATGCCGCGGCGGATGCAACCGGCCACGTAGTAGTCGCGGGCGGTCATATCAAACGGGATCATCGTCATGGGTTGCTCTCCAGTGAATCGGACCACCAAAACGCCCCATCACAACGGTAGGGGCGCTTTGGCGGTCAGACTCATGCTCGTAAGGCATGGAATCTGACCGTCGCCAGCTTCCGGGAGCGCCTCCAGCTCGCCTAGGAATCCCGTACAGATGGCCCCGCTCTTTCTGGCGGTGACCCGGTATCCGTGGCGGCCTTCATCGGCCCTTACACTTCCCGGCGCGGCTAGTGTTCCCAGCTCCCCGCGTTCTGCCGTGGGCGGCGCTCCTGCCTGCCCCTTTCCTACTGTCCCGACCGCACCCTGCGGCCGTTGTTCGATGGTGGGCATTATGCCCTTTTGCTCCCGGTTTGTCAATCACTCCCGGTAGGGGGATGGTTGAGCCGGACGTTACCTGCGGTGCGCTTAGGGGCCTTTGGGGCTAGTCCTCAGTGCTGGCGGGATAAGCTCTAGGTGCTGTCGATCCATCGGTCGCACGTCTGTCGCCGCCTTTTCCGCTGCCGCCGTGTTGCTGGCGACGGGTATAGATTAGATCAATCCCCGCATGGCTGTCAATACCCCGATGGCAACGATTTTGGATGGTCGCAGGGAGCGCCTAGCGCGCGTGGGGAGCTTCTATAGGCGGGGCGGTAGGGATGCCCGTGGCGGGCCTTGCGTGGGCCGTGGTGGCGCATTGGCTGGCCGTGGTGGGCGGCAGGTGGGCATAGGCCGGGGCAGGGTGCGCCGAGGTGGTCGGCAGGTGTGCCGAGGTGGTGCCGAGGTGGGCGCGTGGCGGTCGGGGCAAAAAGACAGATAGGGACAGACAGAGGCGCGAACGTTTGAGCGCGGATGTCTGCAGGTTGCCCAGGTGTCGCATGGGATAGCCTAGGCACTGGATACCTAATCCGGTGGTTCACCTTTGGAATCAGTAGGTTAGCCGAGGTGGTGGCGCCGCAGGTGACGCGAAGGGGGCGCATCGTGCCTTACGCTACAGGGGGCGACCCCCTACGGGGGGTGATCGCGCCGTTCCAAGTAGTTGGATACTCCTTCGGAAATTTGCCGCAAACCTTTCGACCACCTCTGTCACTTCGAGGAGACGTTATGTACGCCCGCCGATACACGATAAGAACCGCTACCGCGATCACCGTCCTGGCCTTAGTGCTCGCAGGACTCCCTGCCGCGTACTTTCAGACCGGCGTAAGGAGCGCTGAGGAGTTGCGTTCCTGGAACGAGCAGATCATCGAGAACGACGCCTCGCCGCAGGTGTTGGTTGATGAGGCGGTGCGGACGTTTGACGCCGCGACGAATGACCTCATCAGCAACCGCAATTCCCGCAACCTGTTTCTCCAGCTCGCTTTGGGCATCCCGGCGCTCGCTTGGATTGGTGCGGGCGTGGTGCTATGGGTCATCAAGGATGGGACGGAGGTCTAGTCCGCCGCAGTGGCACCCAAGGAGGACAGAGGAACACCCCAGGAGTGCATAGGAGAACTGTAGCTCTACTTGATGGTGAATACCAATGAATAGAACTCTATAGTCCTGCTAGAGTAATACTTAGGTCTTACTATGATAGCACCCTTGTCAAGCCCTCCCAGTGCTCCGTGGTCGAATAAACTTAGCGGTTGGCATAGACATTACAACGAGCATCTATGGCATCGCTCAATACCCTCCTCATTCGCTTGGCGGCGCTGGTCACTGTCCTCTCGCTGGTCTGTGCTGGAGTGCCCGCCGCATATCAGCACGCGAAGCTTCGAGCAGCACGGGAGCTGGTCGAACGTACCCGCGAGGTCATAAACGATGACACGACCGCGTACAGCGTGGTGGCCGATGCGGTGCCAATTCTGGATTCTGCACTGACTGAGGCCGCGCAGCACGAGCACATGAGAGGCCTACTCGTGGAATTCACGATTGGCGTCCCGCTGATCGTTTGGTTTGTCGTCTTGGCTGTAATGTGGTGGTTCAAGGATGAAGAATTGGCGTGATAGCTGAACTGTTCACTTTCAGGTAGAGTCGTTTCCTGTCTTTTAACTGGCCGTCGTGTACGGTACGAACCGTTTGGGGAACGTAGGCGTGGGAGAACGCGCGATGGCTACGGATGCATACAGCCAGGGTCGGCTCGGCTCGTTGTTGGTCATGGAAGATGATCCTGACCTCTCAGGGATGTTGAAGGAAATCCTGGCGATGCAGGGTTACGAGGTCGATGTGGTCGCCTCCGCTGCCGATGCATTCGACCGCATAGAGGCGAAAGCATTTCACGCGGCGATCTTAGACATCCAGACGCAGGACGGAGCATCAATGTCCGTCGCCGATTACCTGCTGTCGCACCGAATTCCCTACATGTTCGCGTCCGGGGTGCCGAACCCGCAGCTCCCTGACGCTCACCAGTGGGCGACCTTTCTCCCGAAGCCGTACCGCATCAAAGAACTCATGAGCGCCCTTGATAGGACTCGCCAAATCGGCATTCCTGTTTAGGCGCGTCCATGCGCCAGTAGTTCAGGTCCGGCGTTTTAGGAAACGCTTTGTAACCGTGTCGTAGGTCTGCACCGGAGGACCGCTGTAGAGGTCCGTCGAGCAGGCCATGAGGACTGCTTCGGTCGCGTTATGGCCTGCCTTCATGGCGGCCAGGGCAATCGCACCACCACTACCGGCGACGAGGAAGTCGCGCCGGAGGTCGAGAGGGAGACCGTCGTGGTAGAAGGCCACCGGGTTGTCCCGCAGGCCGACCACGAGGATCGTGTACTCGCCCTTGGTCAGTTCGTCGAATCCCTCCGACAGCTCGCGCACGGCTCGCTGGATGTGGGAAGTGGTGCCCGCGCCGAACACCACCAGGTCGCGCCCGGTGGTGTCGGTGGTGCGGTAGAACTTCTCCTCCTCGTACCGCAGATCACCAGCGGTGACCTGCGAGTCGATAGCAACGAGCCGGCCGTCAAAGGCCAGCGTGGTCACTGCTTGATGTGCTCCCGCCAGTAGCTCGGGGTGAACGCAGCCCACTCGATGTCGTTCACGTCATCCCACAGGCGCTCCGCGGCATTCCGCAGGTGCTCCCACAGGCCGCCGAGGACGACGTAGGGAAGCGCCAGGAACACGGCGACGAACAGCCAGCCGGTGTAGGTGCGACGGGAGGTCTCGCGCAGGCTCTCCAGGAGCCACTGCGAGGCGAGGGCAGTGCGCAGCGCTGCGTACCCCTTGGCGCGCTCGTAGGCGCGCACCAGGCGCTCGCTGGCGCGGTTGTAGATGGTCTTGATGGTCACTTGGAGTTCCAGAGTTTGACTTCCGCCTCGCGGCGGTCGATGAGGCCGGGCAGGTCCGTCAGCACGCCCTTGACGCGACCCTTGGTCCATCGGCGGAGCTGTGCGGGCACCGCCGCGTAGTCGCCCGCGTTGAGCACGCGGAGCAGGGTGGAGCTGGCGAAGTTGCCCTCGCCGAGGTTGAACACGAAGTCGATCAGAGCGGCTTCCTGCGGCGCGCTGAGGGGCACGCGCACGTATCGACGGACGACCGTAGCGGCCTTGGAGAGGTCAGCCTCCAGCAGCTCCACAGCGCGTTCCTCGGTGATGCGGAGGCCAGGCTTCACGTCACTGCCGGTGTGGCCGTAGCCGATGGTCCACTTGTCTGCGGGGCACAGGTAGGCCACCAGGCGCAGACCCTCCGACTTCATCGTCAGAGGGCGCGCGAGCTGGACAGCCTGGCTCACACCGGGGCGTAGGGGTTCGACTGGCCGCCCTGGGTGTGGCAGCAGGGAGCGTGGTTGCAGTCGCACGGCGTTACCGGCGCGGGTGCGCTCGGGCCGTCGTTGTCGTCGTCGTTCTTGCGGCGCAGGAACAGGTACAGCAGGGCAGCGGCGGCGAGCGCCATCAGCCACGCAGCGAGCGTGTTGGACATTGGGTCTCCTACAGGATGTCGAGGTAGTTGTCGGGTGACGGCATGCGGCCGGTCACGGACTGGATGAAGGAGGCGTACTCGCGGTCGAGCAGCTCCTCCAGGTAGCGCTGCTCCTCCTTGGACACGTCTCGGGAGAGCTGGTCGGCCCAATACTTCACGGCCATCGCCAGCGCTTCGAGGCGGTCGTCGTGGCGCAGTGCGCCGCGGTCGCGCGTGATGCGCGTCAGCTGATAGAACAGCTGGTACTTCTGTTCGGACTTCTGATCGGCGCGGATGATCGAGGCATCGACCACCAGGCGATGCTGGTTCAGCACCGGCTCCAGCACGTCGATGATTCGGTTCTCCTTCGAGGTGCCGTAGTGCTTCACCTCCTCGATGGAGCACGGGTACACGCGCGCCAGGACGCCGGAGAGCATCTTGGCGAACATGCCGTCACCGAAGTTGGCCTCAATGAGGACTGCGGAGACCTTCTCGGCGCGCGCGATGTGCGCCAGGGTCTCCAGCGTGTCGTCGTCGTAGCCGCCCTTGGTCGCGCCAGCACGGCGCGCGTAGAGCATGCCGCGAAGCATGCCGACGACCGCATAGCCGGTTTCGTCGCCGCCTCGGCCCGAGGGGTCGATAGCGAGCACCTTGCCGGTGAACTCCTCCATTTCCGAGGCGAGGTACATGGGCCGGTACAGGCGGTCGCCAGTGAAGCCCACGGACGGGATGTCGCTGACGATGTACTCCGGGCCGCTGCTGTAGACCACGCGAATCGGAGCGACCTCGCGGTCCACGTCCATCACGATCAGGTCGGACAGCTTGAGCGGGTACTTCTCGGCGTCGGACAGCGACGCATCGAGCATGAACTGGAGCATGAAGCCGGAGCGTCCGTAGGACGCCTCGCGCTCCATCAAGTCCTCATCGGAGAAGCGGACGCTCTCGCAGTTCTTCCAGGCGAGCTTGGGGTTCGCGTCGAACGCATCGGCGATCATCGGCGCGAGGCGGTCGCCGTACACCTGGCGGTGCTTGGTGTCCTTCGGGTAGCGCGCAGGCCAGATGCGGATGACGTAGCCGCGCTCGGGCAGCTTGTTGTAGAGCGACTCCTCGGTCTGCGGAGTGCCGAGGTAGATGATCTCGCCACCTGGCTTGAGCACCGCGTCGAACTCCTTGACCAGCTCGGCGAGCTTCTCGCGCTGCACGACGGTCATGGAGTTCTTCGGGACTTCGATGTCGTCCGCGATGATGGTGTCGGCGCGGGAGCCGGTGAGCTGGCCGTTGATGCCGACCGACTTCACCGAGGGCGACTGATCGGGCTGCGCGGGACCGACATCGAACGCCAGGTTCGAGTTGCGCTGGTCCGGGCGCGGGCGCAGGTGTTGCAGCTCAGGCAGGGTTTCGATCAGGCGCTTGACGAACACCGAGAACGCATCGGCGCGTTCCTTCGATGCCGAGACCACCATGATCTTGTGCTTGGGGTCTTTCCAGAGGAGCCAGCAGACGTAGGCGGCCGTCACCCAGGACTTGCCGACGCCGCGGTACGCCATGATGACGCGACGGCGCGGGCCGGTTTTCAGGAACTCGCAGATGTCGTACTGGATCGGAGTGGGGCTTGGCAGCCCCAGCTCCTTCCAGACGTACCAGGCGAAGTTGCGGAAGTCCTCGAAAGGGTGACGAACGTGGAGGCTCGTCATGCCCTCCATCAGTTCAGCCGCCCATCCTCAGCGGGATCGAACGGGAACTCGGACACCTTGTCGGCCAGCTTGCCCAGCGGTGAGCCGGGCGGCGTGGCCGCAACGTCGATGCCGTTGTCCTTGAGAAACTGCCGGGCCACGTTGAGGATCGAGGCCAGGCCCTTCGCGTCCGACTCCATCGAGTCGATGGTGTCGGCGAGCTTGTCCGCGACTGCGGCGTGCAGTCGCTCCAAGGCATCCTTGGGGGCGGTCACTTGTTGACGACGCGGTTCAGTACGGTCTCCAGCGCGGACGTGCCGAGCGACGCCAGGATGCACGCGAGCGCGACCTGGGCGACGAAGGAGACGCCGGGGATGAAAATGACGATGGCACCAGCGGCAAGGCCGGTAGCGCCGGAGAGGATTGCGCGGCCGAGCGCCTGCTTCCAGGTGATCGGGTCGTTCGACGTGAGCATCTTTGCGATGCCCACGATGAGGCCGACGCCCGCGAGAGCGCCGACCAGCTTCACTTCATCGTGCATTAGGTCTCTTGTAGGTGGTAAGGGCGTTAGATCGGAACGCCGAAGCTGTACTCGTAGCTGCCGCTCAAAGTGATCTGCGTTACGCCGTCGGTGACGGCTACGGTGAAAGTGCCCATGCGGCTAGTGTTGCGGCCAGATGCGGTCACGGTTCCGCCGAGGCCGCTGCCGGAGATCGAAGCGCCACCGTCCACCGTGCGAGAGATCACCGAGTAGTTGCCGGTGCCGCCCGAACAGCTAACGGTGAACGATCTGCTGATCGTGCCGCTGGTGTTCTGCGGCCAGCTCCCCATCAGCCAGCTCGGCGACAACGACGCTTGGAACGGCGTCGCCTTGACCGCGTTGTAGAACTGCGAGGCGTAGAGCGGGCCGCTCGTGGGTACGCCGTAGTTGGCAGGAACGTCGGGCACCAATCCAGCGCCCCGGTAATACTGGTGCGCGTAGATCGGATACCCGCCGCCGAACTCGGCACGGATCATTTCCCAGGAGATCGCACCGGAGCCAGGGAGGGCCATCAGGCACCTCCCCGCAGCTCTGCGACTTCCTTACGGAGCGCCTGCACCTCGGCAATCAGGAACGGCACGGCCTTGTCCCACAGGATCGTCTTGATCCCGTTATGCTCGGACTCGTAGACCATGTACGGCAGAACCTCCTCGACTTCCTGCGCGATTGCGCCGTACTCGTGCTTGGCCGAGTAGGTGAAGCCGGGGTTCAGCTCCTTGATCCGTTCGTCGTTCCAATCGAACTCCCGCACTCGGAACTTCGAGAAGAAGTCGTCGACCGCAGTTCGCGCGATGGGCGCGATGTTCTCCTTGAGACGGGCGTCCGAAGCGTAGGAAATGCTGTTGCTCTGACACTGCCAGTCGTTGTTATTGTTGCGGAAGCAGGCCCAGGCGAAACTGTTAGACGCGAGGAAGCCCAGGTTGTTGTCGTTACAGTGGAGCCAGTGAGTCGTTCCGAGATCGGTGTCGTAGAAGGTAATGGTCGGGGAGGTGCTTTCCAGGCGGAGGTCGCCGTCCGCACCGCCGCCCGACGAGATCAACACGCGCTTGCTGCCGTAGCTGCGGATGTACGAATTGTCTTGCATGAACCAGCCGCCGCCATGCGGCTCCGAGTACCAGCCGGTGCCGGATTGCTGCGAGCGGAACCAGCCCGCGTTGAGGTAAATCTGATCGCCAGCCGTCAGGCGGCCCGCGATATTCGCAGCGCCGTTCCAGTACAGGTTGTACCAGCTGTTCGTGTTCACGCGGGTGATCGAGCAGACGTCATCGCCAGCGCCGTTCGTTCCGTGGATGTACACGGTTCCCGCTGCACCCATGCCGGTCAACCGCAGAGGCGCGGAGTAGGCCAGAGTGACCTGTCCGGTGAAGGTTGCGCCGCCCAGGCTCGCCTTGCCGTCGAGCGCAGCTTGGAGGCCCGTGACGTTGGCAATGGTGTGCGTGTGGCTCACGTCTGCCTTGCTGGCGGGGTTGAAGGTGCCCGAGTGCCAAACAGCGTTGCCGTTGATCTTGATCGCGGCCTTGGCCGGATCGATCTCGATCACGTTGTTGGTCTGCGCCGCTGCGATCTGGAACCTCTTGGCACCAGTGTTGTCATACAGCTGGAGAACGGTCTCAGCGGCCGTGCCCACCTGCTTAAACGACCACGAGCGTTCGCTGTTGAACGTGAGTAGGTCGTTGCCGTCCCCCGCAGAACCAACGCCGACAGGTCCAGTGAAGTTCGCCCCGGACAGGTTCGCCTTCGCGTCCAGCGCCGCTTGCAGGCCCGTGACGTTGGCGATGGTGTGCGAGTGCGACGCCGCGGCCTTACCGTCGAGCGCAGCCTGGAGGCCGGTCACGTTGGCGATGGAGTGCGTGTGCGACGCCGCCGCCTTGCCGTCGAGCGCCGCCTGCGTCGCGGTGCTGATCGGCTTGTCGAGGTCGGCGGTGTTGTCCACCTTGTCGAGGCCGACCTGCGCCTTGGTGTGCGTGTGGGTGCTCGGCGGGTAGGTCGTCGGCTTGCCGGTGACGTGGGTGTTGAAGTCCACGTCGTTGCGGGTCGCCAGCGCGCCCAGCCCGCCGATGTCGCCAGCCACGAGGGTCACGTCGCCCTGCTTCCCGGCGACGCTGGTTACCTGATCGGTGTTGTCGATCTTCTCCCAGGTAGCGCCGTAGAGCGCCTGGTCGCCGACTCGCCAGTGGATGTCCCCCACGGTGCCTTCGCCGACGACCTTGTAGAAGTGACCCTTCACGGGGTTCGCCGGGAATGCCCCGGTGCTCGCGTCCCACGACCCCATGTAGATCAGGGAGCCGGTAGCCGCAGCCTGAGCCTGGGCGGCCCAATGCTTCGCCGAGAACTCGCCCGGCGAAACCTCGGTGCCCTGGGGAGCGTTCGCGTACAGGTTCGCCTTGTCGCGGGCAGCCTCGGCAGCGGTCTTGGCCGACGATGCGGTCTGCGCTGAGGTGGAGGCGGCCGACGCCGAGCCGGACGCTGCGGAGGCATGGCCGGCCGCGGTTACCGCCGAACCAGCCGCTTCGCTGGCCTTGGTGGTGGCGATGGACGCCTGGGCTTCCGCCCGGTTGGCCTGGGAGGTTGCGCTGGTCACCGAGGCGGCAGCAGCGGTTGCGCTGCCAGCTGCGGCGGTCTTGGAGGCGGCGGCCGACTGCGCGTCTGCCTCCACCAGGTCTGCCAGGTCCGTCATTTCCACCAGCACGGCCGCCGAAGCGGCGCGCGAAGCGTCAGCAGCGTTCGCCGCCGCCCTAGCCTGCGACATCGAGTCACCGGCCGAGGCGGCAGAGGCCGACGCTGCCTGCGAGGATGCTGCGGCATCAACGGCCGAAGCACCGGCCTCGGCTGCCTTGGTTGCCGCCGCAGACGCCGATGCGCTTGCTTCGCCAGCCTTTGCGACAGCGGTAGCCGCCGCTTCGGCCGAGGCGATAACGTCGTCCTCGATGCTGGCAGCAGATTCCGCAGCCCGCACGGCGGACGCCTCGGCGGCGTCGGAGAAGCCCAGGGCTTCACTGGCAGACTCGGCCGCTGCGTTCGCCATGCCGGTTGCCACGGACACCAGGTCGCGTACCTGCACGACCGAGCCGGTCAGCTCGTCGGTCATTGCCGTCACGTCCTTCTGGAGCTGCGGGAACGACGGTAGCGTGTGGTTGACGCCGAGGCCGTCCGTGACAACGACAGTGCCTTCGTCCTGCGTCAGCAGCGAGATCATCTGATTCTCGCGGGTATTCCAGCGGTCAACTACTTTCGACAGGCGAGAGGCCAGTTCCGAGTTGGAGACGTAACCGGGATTGTTGCTCATGCGTTTGAGGATTTTCTATGTTGGTTAGCGAATGCCGAATACGTAGCCGCGAACCGAGCGGACGATTCCGTTCTTACGCAGGCTGTCGAGGTCTTGAACAATCAGAAGGCGAAACTCGGACTCGGAGCCGGTCTGATAACCGGCGCCGCTGATCTGCCCGTAGCGGCCCATAGGGATCGCGGTCGATCCGGACGAGTAGATGCCGTCCATGCCCGCGCGGGTGACGTCGAGCCAGACGGAGCCGACACGCTGCTGTAGTACGTACACAGGGCAGTAGGCTTGGTCGTGGACGATACTGAGGTTGATTGCCGGGATGTGCTGCTCCCCGGCAAGCAGCGGCGCAGGAAGCCAGAAGCGCATCACCTCGACTTCCTCGCGCGGGCCACCAAGGTTGACTGCACCAGACCAAGTGATTGCTGCGGCGGCCTGGAACTGACCGACGACATTGGGCGCGTTGACCTTGCCCCGGAAGAATGCACCACCGCCTCGATCCACATAGAAGACAGCATTGTTGGCGGTCTTCACGCCGGAGCCGATCCAGAGGGGCCAGTCGCCCAGGTTGGAGATTTCGACCCGGAACTCAGCCGCGTTAATGACGTTGCCGTTTCCGTCGAGCGAGTGGGTCTTGAAGGTGCCGCCGTTAATCGTGCCAGCGTTCGCGGTGAGTGCCGACAGGCTGTTCACTCTGAGCTTGTCCGCAGTGATGGTTCCATCCACGACGAGGGCGCCTTGGATGCCTACGGTGGACTGGCCGCCCACGCTGCCAATCACGAACGGGTACTTCACGCTCGCCAGGTTGCCGCCCTGAGTGTACTGCGGGTGGACGAAGGCGAAGCGGTCGGCCGTGACGATGAAGTCGCTGCCCGTCGCAGGATTCGCTGACAGGGCAATACCTGCTACGACAGGGACGCCGTTGACAGTGCCTGCGTTGATCTTGACCGAGTAGTTCGCCTGCCACTGCCCGTACATGCCAGCGTGTTCGCCTGCGACGACGGAGAAGTTCTGCTGGAGCGTGGCGAATGCGCCGTCCTTGAACGCCTGCACCTGGGTGCTTGCGATGGACTGTGCCTGCTCTGCGGTGATCTTGGTGGACTGGAGCTGCTGCACCAGCGCACCGGTCGGTGACGTGGTGTCGATGTCGGCCTTGCGCCAGCTCGTGCCGTCCCAAACGTGGGTCAGGTACGCGCCGGTCTGACCGGTCTTGATCCAGAACGTCGGGACCTTGAAGCCGCCAGCGGGAGCCGTGGGCTGCGTCTCGGAGAAGATCGTCGGTGCGGTGGTCGTCTGGAGCGTGGACACCTGGGTTGCCAGGGCCTCGCGCGCGGACGCCTCAGTGTCGATGCGCTGCTCGAAAGCAGCCGACACGGCGGCCACCTGGCCGTCGATCTCGTTGGCGATGCCCTGCGGGACGTTCGCCCCGTAGCTGGCCGCCATCTGCTGCCGGAATGCCGTGTTGGCACCCTCGGCGGTCGTCAGGGCTTCCGTGGTCTGCGCCAGGCCAGCGATGTTCTCGCCGTGCTGGACCACTGCGGTCTCCACGTCGGAGACGCGCGCCTTCGTGGCGTCCACCTCGACCATCACGGCGTCGCGCATTTGCACCACGCTGTCGTCGATCTGTGCGCCGAGGCGTTGCTCGGTGGCCGCGCGGGCTTCCTCGGTGGTGGATTCCACCTCGTCGATCCGCTGGTTGAGCGCTGCGGACACGACCTCGCCGTTCTGGACGATCTGAGCTTGCAGCTCGGTCAGCGCCTCGACACGCGCCGAGGTCTCGTCTGCGATGGCCCGGTTGACCTCCAGGAACTGAGCCTGGTTGCTCCGCTCGCTGGTATCGACACGCGCGAACAGGTCGATGACCTGCTGGGCGATGACGCGGTTGCCCTCGGTCAGCAGCCCGATCTCGTGGGTTGCCGTGCTGATCTTGTCGCCGTAGTCGCGCTGCACGTCGAAGAACTCGTGCGAGCGCATGATCTCCTCCAGGATCGCCTCGGCGTTCATGTCGATCAGCTCGATGCGCGTCAGGAGGTCCTGGAGTGCGGGAGAGCGGAGGAGCTGCTCGATGATTGCGTTGAGGTCCGAGGAGCCACCGCCGTTGCCGGGGGTGCCACCGGGGAGGCCGCTACCGCCACCGAACTCGGCGAGTTCTTGGTGTGCGTACAGCAGTTGGCGGAACGACTTGGACAAGTCGCGCGCCGGGAGGTTTGCGCCTTCCTTGTAGTTGACCAGGAGGGCGTCAATCGGCGTGAATCGCCGGATGGTCACAGTGTAGGGTGCGTCGAGCACGCCATCCTGCGACGGAATCTCGATGGTGCTGGCGTCCACCCACGACACGGAGACAGCGCGGGCCGCGTCCGGTTCACCGACGAACGCCCGGATGTGTTCGCGGGCGATGTACGGGAACGGCACGGTGAACCGCGTAGGGCCTCCCTCGTAGGTGTAGAGCACGAAGGAAAGGCCGCGCGATAGTTCGATCATGCGTTCTCAAAAAGGTGGAGGCCCCGAAGGGCCTCCTGGTTACGGTCGATCAGTCCCGTCCTTGCGGTCTGGGAACTGCTGTAGGGCTTGATCCGCGATGTTGCGGACGCCCGTCATGTTGTTGAACCACCAAATCTTCCAGAAGTCTCGCATCTGCTTCTCGGTGATCTCCTCGTCGTCGCGGATGGCCGAGCCGATCATCCGCGTGCTGCCGTAGACCTTGTTGAACAGGTCGATGGACGGGAAGCCCATCACGCCGTTCTCCAGGCCGGTCGAGCGGTTGTTGGCGAACACCGGGTCGTTGCCCAAGGCGTCCGCCCACACTGCGTCGGTGACGGCGGGGATCACGTTCGACCAGCTCGATTGCGCGACAGCGTTCTTGTAGAAGTTCTCCTGTGTCAGCTGCTTCTTTCGCTGTTCGGGGTTGCCCGCAGTGTTGATGTACGTGCGAGCCGCCCAGCCCATGCCTGCTGCCGAGGTGGACAGCACGACCATTGCGTAGGTGCGCCAGTCGTCGTAGTGGTGGACGGAGTTCAGGAAGTGGCGGGTGTAGCTGTTGACCATGAAGCTGCGGAACTGCGTGACGATGCGGCCGGTGGTGGAGTGCATCAGCTCGATGCTGTCCGAGGCGTCACCTTCGAGAACCTGGTGTCGCGTCACGCGGAACAGGAAGGCCGCCATCCGCTCGCGCGTCTGGAACGGCAGCTTGTCCGGGTCGATCTGCTCGATCTGCCGTTTGCCTTTGAGGTAGCCGAACACGTCGGCCTGGGCCTTCTCGTCGAGGCCCCAGGTGCGCAGGCGGGCCACTTCGGCGTCCGACAGCTTCTTGGCGTTCGCCATGTCCAGCAGCCGCAGCAGCGTGGCGCGACCGGCGATGCGTTGGAGCATCGTGTTGATCGGGGCCATGCCGGATGCGACCGAGGTGACGTGCGTCGCCATGTTCATCGCGTTGTCGATCTTCTCGCCGTGCTTGACGTTGAACGTCTGCGGCACGAGCGCGTCCTCGTCCAGACGCAGGAACGGCGGGTTGCGCAGCCAGTCGGTGCCGGGTGCGAACAGCCGCTCCATCACGCGCGCCTCCTGCGAGGACAGCTTGCCGTCAGCACCACGCACCAGGAAGTCGCGTGCGGCACCCACGGAGTTCCAGAAGTTGCGGAGACCGGCATGCGCGATGGTCGGGCCAAGCTCGGCGAACAGCGAGAAGCCGACCTGGTTCATCACGCGGGCGAAGTTCCAGTTGCGCAGGAACCGCGCGTAGCGTGCGCCACGGCTGGCGGGATCGAGTTCGGTGCTGCGGCCGAAGGTGGACTTGAGGCCGATGTCGATCAGGCGCTCGATGTCCTTCACGTCGTCGCCGGACTTGCGGGCGTCGCTCTTGAGCTTTGACACGAAGCGGTCCAGCTGTGCTCGGTTCTTGATGCCAGCCTTAGACGACAGCGCCGACCAGCCGGTGATCTCGCGCATGTAGCGGGTCATCACCGAGTCCACGTCGTTGTCGAACAGGTCGGCCATCGAGACCTGCACGTCCTCGCCAGCTTCGTTGCGGATGGTGGTGGAGTAGGTCTCGTCGAGGTCGATGCGCTTCTTCGCGCGGTCGAGCTTGCCCGACTCGTAGGTCTTGCGGTCCAGCTTGGACAGCAGCTCTTGCGACCGCACGGGCGAGACGCCCGCCTCGGTCAGCATATTGCCGATCTCCTCGACCGAATCGCTGTCCAGCGGGCGGACCAGCAGGTCCATCCCGTCGCCCTCGAAGTTCGCCTGAGCGCGCTTGAGGTAGGAGCGTGCAACCGCACCGAGCAGCTCGTCGTCGATCTCGTCGCCTTCGTCGGCGACGGCCTCCCATGCGCGTCGCATGGCGGGCTTGATGAGCTGGTCGATCACGTCGTCCTGGTGGAGCTGCATTTCGCCGAACAGGCGCTTGAAGCCCTTGCCGCTCCAGTAGCGCGGCAGGTAGTTGCCGTTCTGCGCCACGTTGGCGAAGCCGTCGAGGTTGCTGTCCTGCGCCAGCTTGAGCGCATCCCGCATCGCCTTGGCGACGCTTCCAGCAGCCTTGGCGGCTTCCGGTGACACGTCCGGCGCGCCGCGCACGGCACGGCCGACCTCCTCGTTGAACTTGGCGCGCTCGGAGAAGTTCCACCAATGCGTGCCCGTCCGCTGCTTGTAGGCGTCCCACGCGGCGTTCACTCCGCTCCGCCATTCCGTCTCCATGACGGCCAGGTGGCGCTTGGCGAACTCGGTGGTGGACTCCTGGACCGCGACGGAGCGATCGGTGTAGCCGACGCCATCACGGAACAGCAGGCGGCCCGCCTCGCGCACCAGCGGCGACTTTGCGCTACCCATGCGGGCAGCAAGGTCGCGGCGGACGGTGGCGAAGTGGGGCGTGATGTGCGCGTTGACCAGCGCCTTGTCGGTGAACTCCTGCTCGAATGCGGTCTCGTTGCGCAGCGGGAGGACGCCTGGCGTCGGGTCGGTGGTGGCGGTGCCAGCAACGCGGGCGGCCGACAGCGAGTCGTCACCAGCCAGCCGCTTCACCACGTCAGGCTTGACCTCGCCATCGAACAGGGCACCCCGGCGAGCGCCGAGGGCACCACCGAACGCGAACGACAGGGCGGCGCTCTGCACGCCATCCGCGAGCGTCTGCTCGGGGTCGTAGGTGGAGGTTGCGGCCGACATCAGCGCGGAGGTGCCCGCAGCCTGTAGACCGGAGCGCACCGCGTTGGCGAGGCGTCCGGCCTTGGCTGCGTACCCCAGGCCGCCCGTGGCGAGATCGAGGCCGGTTGCCACCGGGTCGGTGAAGCCGAGGGCGATCTGTCCGCCCAGGCCAAACTGCGCCAGGTCGTCGTCCGCCATCTGATTCATGAAGGCCACGGATTCCAGATAGGAGAGGTGCTCGTCGGAAGTGGCCCGGCCGAACAGCTCCCACTGCTCCGGGCGCAGGCCCATCGACTCCCAGCGCTTGCGCGCGTCTGCGGGAATGCGATAGCCCTGCTGCGGCTCGTAGCCCAGCTCGGTGATGAAGCGGTCGATGAAGCCGATGCCGCCCTTTGCCTGGGCAGCGCCCCATCCGTCCCATACGGTCGTCTGATCCTTCCGGCGCTGCGCGGCCTCTCGCTGCTCCTTGCGCTCGCGCACGGCTTGCACGATGGGCTGCTGGGTTGCCGGCTTGACGATGTTCTCGTCTGCGCCGGGTAGGGATTCAAACATGCGGTCTTACTTCCTCGTCAGGTACTCCAGGAAGTCCTCGGGGACTGCCGGGGTGGTGGTGGTTTGCTTGGTGCCCGCGTTGGGGACCAGCGGCTTGGTGAGGTCGAACTTGGGCAGCTCGAAAGCGGGGGCCTCGGCGGCGCTGGCGTCGCGCTTGGCGATGGCCGCGGGGACTTCCGTGGTCGCCGACTGCGAGCGCAGGTCGCGGATGTTCCGGGACTGATCCGCCCAGGTGGTGCGCTGCTCGACCCGACGACGCGCCCGGGATTCCGCGAGGTCTCCCTTCCAGCGCTGGTGCTGTGCCGCGATGGCGCGCGGGTCGAAACCGATGGCGCGGCCGGTGTCAGGGTCGGGGATCAGCCAGTTGTCGGGGCCAACGATCTGCCACTGCCCCGGATTGCGGGGATTAGGTAGGGCCGACAGCTCATCCGGGTCGCGGCCGAGCTTGCGCGCGACCGTCTGGATCAGCTCGTCTACCGCTGGCTCGGCACCCTGCGGCATGCCGATGTTCGGCACGCGGCGGCCGTTGACGGTCGTGCGCTGGGCGTCGATCTGACCGACCGCTGCACGGATGGCAGCTTCGCCGGACACGCCACCGCGCGAGGCGATGCGCTCGGCTTCCTGGCGGATGCGGTGCAGCTCACGCGGGTCACGCGGCTTGCCGTCGATCTCCAGGTAGTCCTTGATGCCGGACTTCCAGGTGTCGTTGATGACCGAGCGGGCCTCCTCGACTTCGCGCTTTGGTTGCGTCAGGACGCGAGCGGCCTCCTGGTGAGACTGACCGCTGCGCCGGGTGTCGTAGAGGTACTGGTCCAGCATTGCGGCAGCCTCGCCGCCAGCGACCGTATCGGCGTACTTGGGCGAGACCTTGCGGAGCTGTTCGTACAGCGTCGCGGCGTTCTGGAAGTTCTCCTGGAACGCCGGGTCAGCGCGCTTGAGGATGCGTTCGAGCTGGGGGATGACGATGCCCTGCCGTGCCCACTTCTGGAGCACCTGGCCGCGTGCAGCCTGCGGGGTTTCCTCCCACTCCTTACCGGCCTGCTTCTTGAGGTCGGCATCGCTGATCTCGTAGGGGTTGCCCCCGGCGACCAGCTTGCGGATGCGCTCCTCTCGGGCGCGCTCCTTCGCTTCCTGCTCCCAGCGGCGGAGCGTCTGCTCCTGCTGGTTGTTCCAGTAGCGCTTGAAGGACTGGAGGTCGCCGCCGCTCAGGCCGAACTTGCTGGCCCAGGTGTCGATGGTCTTGTGGGTGAGCTGGCCGCGATCCGCGAGGCCCTGGAGCGTCCACTCCGCCTCGGCCATCGCCTGCTTGCGTGCCTCGTCCTCGCGGTGTGCGATTACGCGGGCACCAGCGGCAGCCGCCGCGCGCAGCTCGTCGCCGTGCTCGGTGTTCATCAAGCCTGGCTGGCCGTCGCCGCGGTCCTTCTCCAGGAACGCCAGGATCGACTGAGGATCGCGGTTGCCCGCAGCCAGCTCCTCCTTGGCGGCCTCGACGTAGAGTTCGTCCACGTCGCGCTTGTTGAGGTAGGCGTACTCCTCCTGATCCAGCATCGCGTACAGGCCGTTCATGCCCTCGGAGGTGAGGAACGTGCCGCCCTTGATGCCGTCGCGGATGATCGCGGTCAGCGACTCCTTCTGCCGCACCAGCATTTCCCGCATCGAGTCGGCCTGCCACTGCTGGCGGACCTGCTGCGCGGCGCGCATGGCGACCGGCATCAGGGCCTTGCGGACCTGCGGGTCTTGGAACTCGGGGTTCTGCGTCAGCGCCGCCATCCGCTCCTTGATGAGCGGCTCGATGTCGGTGCCGGGTTCGGCCTTGGCGATCTCCTTGGCCGCTTCGATCTGCCAGTCGCGGACGCGGATGATGCCGTCAGCCTTGAGGTAGCCGCGACGCCATGACTCCGACTGCTGGGCAACGAAGTCCTCGGCCTGCCGGGGCGTACCCTCGGCGTCCTCCTGCATACGTTGGGTCGCCGCGGCGGTGTACTGCTCGCGGCTGTTGGAGATCATCTGCGAGTTGACGGAATCCGAGACGCGCGTCAGCACCGCAGCGGCGGTGCGAGAGAGGGCACCGGCACCAGCGGAGGACGCCTGGTCAGCCTGCACCGCCAGAACGGGGCGCTCGGCGAGACGCTGCGGCACCTGCGCGCGGCGGATGATCTCTTGGGGTTTCGTGCGAGCCACGGGTTACTCGTCTCCGGGAATGGAATAGCGCTTGTAGGTTTGGATGTTGCTGTAGGCGTTCGCGCCTGACTGCATCACGCCGCCCAGCGCCTCGGCATTGCCGGTGCGGATACGAGCGCGTGCTTCGGAGCCGCTTTCGACGACCCCGTTCCTGCGGTTCTTCTCGATGAGGGCCACGTCACGGCCAGCCTGGGCCATGATGTCGTTCGCCAGCAGCTCGACCGAGTTGCCGGACACTGCCGCTTCTGCTGCGGAGGCGCGCATCGCGGATCGCAGTGCGCGGGCCTCCTCCATGCGCTGTTGGGTGCGCTCGGCGGCCTGGTCGTTGATCTGCTCCTGCTGACGCTCCGCGGCTTCCTCGATGGCCTTGTTGTTCTGATTCTGGCCGTACATGGTCGCCATCGCGCTGACTGCGGCGATACCGACCTGGACTGCTACGGGGTTGCACATGGGGTCTTGGTTACTCGGACGAAGGGTGTCTTGGCGAAGCCGTAGGCGGACTCGACGCCGCTCTCGCGGAAGCCAAGCCAGCCGAGCCATCGCCGCGTGGTGACGGCGTGGACATCGACGAAGTTGAAGATGGTGCCGAAGGTGGCCGCCCACTCGTCGCTGATCCGCCGAGCTTCTCGGAGGAACGTGCGGCGGAACGAGGGAGCCACCAGGGCGTCGGTGCCCAGCAGCCAAACCGAGGCGATACCCTCGGCGTGCTGGGTGAAGCCGAAGATGCACACGGGAGAACCGTCGTGCATCGCGGCGAAACTGCGGTCGCTCGCGGTCACTGCGTATGCGAGCGCCTGGAGCGGGGTGTGACCATGCGAAGCCGCCACCTCCAGGATGTCCTCCTGCCGCATGTTCTCGGCGACGTGGAGGATGTCGCTGGCGGTGGGGCTTCGATAGGTCAGGGTCATACTCGGCTGCGGGAGACGAACATGCCGCGCCACTGTGCTGACTGGAACCAGCACTGGAACGGCAGGCGGTTGACGAGGTGCATGCGGACGCTGTTGGCGTCGCCCAGCACGGGGAACCGGCGAGAGCCGGAGTGGAACGTCGGGGCGCTGGTGCGGAACACCGAATCGTTGAGGACGCGCGCGGTGTATGCACCGGAATGCGACGCCACGTAGGTCTCGACTCGGCCGTTGCCGTGCTGCTCGACCTCCAGCTCGAAGTACGCACCGTCCTTGTAGGCGACCTCGATGTCACGCACCTGCGTGCGGCCCACCAGCACGGCCTGGTTCTGCCCACCGCGAACGATGGGCTTGGTCAGGGTGAGTCGGTGCTCGTAGTCCATGCCGACGACCACGCGGCCCTCGGTGTGGTTACCGGGGAGCGCGAGGCGGGTGCGGGCGTTGTCCCAGCGCGCCTTGGTGATGTCCAGGTACGCGCCGGGGTCTTGCCAGTCGTCCGTCTTGAGGACGGTGACCGTCATGCCATCGGGCACGATGTAGGGCAGGTCGATCCAGGTCTCGTTGCCGAACTGCTGATAGGTGGGCTGCACCACCAGCATGCGGTCGAGCAGGAAGTTGTAGTCGCCCGTGGCGTCCGCGTCGTGCTGGTTGAGCACCATGCGGAACTTGAGCAGCTCGCAGCCGCCTCCCGGCGCTTCCGCGACGGCGTACAGCACGTCGTTGATGGCGTGCATGTGGACGATGCGGCCGACGCCGGAGATTGACCAGCGCGTCCATGCGGACTGCTGCTTCTCGTCGCCGATCCAGCGGACGAAGTAGACGTAGAGCTGCGCGTCGGTCGGCTCGTCAGGAGCGAAGAACACGCAGTCAGCACCACTTGCGCTCGCCATCGCTCGCATGCGGCCCGGCATCAGCTTGGGCACATGCGCGGTCACGTCGGCGGCGTCGCCGGTCACCGACAGGTCGTCGATGAAGTATTCGCGCACGCTTGCGTATGCGCCGCTGTCCTCGGTGAAGTACAGCGACTCGCCCATCAGCTTCGGCCGGATGTACGGCGAGCTGCTGTAGCTGTTGACCGGATCGCTCTTGACGTTCTTGGCGGCCAGGTACGGCTCGGCGGTCAGGAGGAACTGGCCGCCCGCAGCGGCAAGGAACAGGGCCGACTGGAACGGGACTGCGTGATAGAGCGTGGTGACGCCGTTCGACCCGCTGACGCTCACGTCGATTGGGTCGGCGTCGAGCACCTGGGTCACCGAAGTGCGCCAGAGGTTGAACGGATCGGAGACCTCGGACATCAGCACGTTCTCCCCGGCCAGGAAGCCCAGGCGGTCCCGGTGCTTGAACACCTCGCGGATGCGCTGGCCGTCGATGGACGGGAACGGGTTGCTTTGCTCGTCACCCGCGAGGCGCGCGGTCCACTCCGGTCCACCGAAGGAGAACCAAAAGCCGTCCGCATGCACCGGATCGGGGATGCGCTTGAGGATGTGCGGCATCGTCTTGGCATCGAAGCGGTGCTTGATGCCCGGCCGGGCGACCTCCAGGTAGACCGAGGAGGACTGCTTCTGGACGTAGTAGTCGTCGAACTGCGATTCGGACGAACCGATGATGTTGTAGATCGCGCCGGTCGGCACAACGGCCGAGCCTTTGTCACCGGGCTTCGGCAGGTCGGACATCGTTTGCGCCGATCCGTACAGTGAACCGGGCGACAGCTCATCGCTCTGCTTCACGTCTACCAGCCGGTTGACGATGAAGGTGGTGTCGGAGAACGTCGCCAGCGCGAAGCACGACCACGCACGCTGTCCCTGGGTGTCCAGGTAGTTGAGCGCGTCGCCCGTGGCGTTGACGGTGTATTCCTTGCCGGTCTCGTGGTCGAACACGCGGATGCTGCGGTGACCCACGGCGACGATGTAGCGCTCGTTCTCATCGCGGACGATGGAGTGGAAGGCACAGTCGTGATCGAGGGTGACGCCAAGGCCAGCAACGAACTCGGCGGGCGGGCGCTTGCCAGCGCCCATTGCGGCATGCAGCCAGGCGTTGATCGCCTTGGTGAGCTGGTTCGGCGAGCGGACGGTATCGTCCTGCTGCGACTCGCCTCCCAGGAACGAGGGATAGTCCCCCGTGATTAGCGGCATCAGCGGTCCCAAATATCAGACACGTCCGTCGAGCCACTGAGGAAGTTGTGGCCGCGGGCGTAGGTGAAGTCGGCGTGCTCCTGCGCGAAGATGAGGTATGCCTCCTCCTCGTGCTTCTCGGTGAACACGTAGAGCTGGTCGCTACCCAGCACGCTCGTCTGGAACAGACGCGCAGCGCGCACGGCGATGTAGCGGCGGGCCGACTCGGGCAGCTCCTCGTAGGCGAGGAACCAGGTCACGAAGTCGGCGGTGGGTGCCGACGAGAACGTGTCGGCGAGGGTGAGCGGGTTGATGAGGCGCGTGCCTCGGATCACCAGCGGCTCGCTTCCGCGTGCGGGGACGAGCTTGAGGATCGACTGCGGCGGCAGCACCTTGCCTTCCGCGTTGAGCGTGAAGGTGAACGACTCGCTGGTGTTGAACCACCAGCCAGCGGTTTGGACCTCGCGGCTCACCGCGCGGAGGGTGTCGCGCGCCTGCGAGGCGTACAGGTTGCCGAGCGCTTCGAGGTCGCTGATCGGCGCTTCGCCGATAGCACCGAGCAGCACGTTGACGGCTTCGAGTTCCGTGGTCGGAGTGAGTTCGAGGTTCATGAATTCGGGGCAAAAAAACGGGGGACACCCGTGTGGATGTCCCCCGTAGATGGAGAGAGATTGGAGTTGGGACGGGAGCCGACTTGACGATCTAGGTCTGCGGTGCCAGCTACACGACCGGGTACTCTATGAGTCCCGTCCCGGTGGAACTTACGCGGCCTTCGACAGCTCGATGGCACCGCGCGGAGCGAGGATGCCGTGACCCAGCGCGTACTTCGCCAGCATCAGGGTGCCCTGCTTCTCGCCCTGGTACACGTCCTCCAGGGACAGGTCCAGCAGCTTGAGGGTGCCGACAGCCGAGCGGTGGAAGATCACGCCAACGGTGTCCGCGAAGTTGCCGCGGTACTTGGCCGGGATCGAAGCCAGGGCCGACTCATCGACACGCGGCATCGCGTTGATCTTCACCAGCGGGATGCGGGCGACCGAGGAAATGATCGCCTGGCCGTAGGAGCCGTTCGATTCCGCGTTGATGTCGCGGTCGATCAAGTCCTTGTTCTCGGTCAGCAGATACCACTGAGCCGGGGCCAGTGCGCCAGTGAACTCCTGCGGGTTGTCCGGCAGCAGCTTCTCGTCGAACAGCATGCGGGCGTTGCGGAACGCATCGGCCAGCACGGTCGGATCGGAGGCCATCGTGGCGGCCTTGATGATGGCACCACCCGGCTGGCCTTCGACCTTGCCTTCGGTGGTACGAGCGGCCAGGATCGCGCAGCGCAGCTCGTTCTGCATGCGCTTGAGTGCCAGCTCCGCACCCTGCTGACGGGTGTACTCGGAACGCACGTCGAAGTGATTCATCGCTTCGTCGATGTTGGCGATGAAGGCGTGCGAGATCAGCATCGGATCGAGGGTGATGATGGTCTCGTTGTGCTCGACCACCAGGCCCTTGATCTCGGTGCCCGGCACATGGTATTCGGAGCCGATGGTGCCGACGTTCGGGAACGAGGCGGACTTGCCGCTCTCGATGTTGCGCACCGACACGCGGCCGTCCAGCTTGTAGTTCTCGACGAAGCTGGTGATGGTTTCAGCAGTGTAGTTCTGCTTGAACAGCGCCCAGGCGTCGCCGTTGGCCTGGGCTTGACCCAGGCGGGAGGGGATTGCGTCCGACATTTAGTCCTTGCTTGAGGTTGAGTGGATTACTTGAACAGCGGCGACGCGGCCAGGCGGGCGGAGACTTCCGCGCGGTAAGCCGGATCACGCTGGTAGCGCACATCGCGCATCGCTTCGACGACCTGCGCCTGCGACTGGAACGGCTTGGGGCCAGCATCGGCGTTCGATGCGGTCTTGCCATTCAGAAGGCGGCCGTTGCCGCCACGGAGGGCGACGAGGCCCTGGACTGCCAGCGCTGCGCGGCCGGCGTCGCCGGACTGCACCGCTTCGTTGAACGCCCGCTTCTGCTCGGCGCTCAGGTTGGTCTTGGCCCACTGGACCAGGCCGTCGTAACCGGCCTTGCCACCTGCGGGCGAGTAGACGGCGTTCTCGTAGGTCTGCACGCGAGCGCGCAGGCCATCGACATACACGTCCACCAGCTCCTTCGGATAACCGGCGTCCTGGAGCTTCTTGTAGCTCTCCTCGGACAGCGAGCCGTTCGAGTTGAACTCGGTGGCGAAGTCGTCCAGGTTCAGGCCAGCCCGCGCCAAGGCGTCACGCGCGTCATCCGCGGTGGCGTCGTCGATGGTCGCGGGGCCGCCCTTGCCACCCTTGTCGTCGGCTGGCGTGCTCAGTTCTGCGTAGGCGGCTTCCAGCTCCTCCACGGTCTTGTACTTGCCGCCGAACAGGCGCTCGCCATCGGTGCCACCCTGCGCGCCCTGTGCGGGCTGCTGGGTGTCCTGGGAGTTCTGCGGCGGCTGCTGACCTGGGGTCGGCTGGCCGTTGATGCCGTCAAGGCTGACGGTTACTTCGGACTTGCCCGGCTGCGACATTACTTGTCCTCGGGCTTGTAGTTGACGATGACCAGGCCGTTCGCCTTGCGGGTGATCTCGGCCTTGCCCTTACGCTCGACACTCGGAGCCTTCGGGGCTTCCTTGGTCGGCTTGGCGGGCTTCTCGGTGGTTTCGTTCGACATTGCGTCCTTCTCGGGGTTACGGGGTTTGGGTCATCGCTGAGGCGATATTCGGAGCGGCACGGACCATCGCCTCCTGCGCCGAGGCGTCCTGCTGCTCGGCAGCAAGCTCGTCGTCGGAGCGGATCAGGCCCTTGGTGGAAATGTCGGAAGCGGCGGCCAGTCGGGAGATCGCCTCGCCACTGTTGAGGCGGCGTGCCTTCTCCTCTGCGCCGACAAGCGCATCCACTGCCTGACCGAACTCGATCAGCTTGTTCAGGTCGTGGCCGCGGCCGAGGGCGGCGATGCCAACGGTGATGCGCGGCTTGATGAGTTCCTGCGGCAGCTCAGGCAGGCGACCCTGCTTCTGGAGCTTGTGAAGGCGACGGCGGATCAGCGGCAGCAAGAGCTGCTCGCCCGACATCGCCATGAAGCCGCTGAGGGCGTCGTCGAGTTCCTGGGTGAGCACCCGGATTTCGTAGGCGGTCACACGCTCGCCGGGGCGCTGCACGGCGGACTTCACGCCGAAGATCAGCTCCAGCGAGTTCGCCAGCCCTTCGGCCTCCTGACGCACGAAGTTCAGGTCGTAGGCTTTCTGGAGCTGGAGCGTGGTCACATCGCTGGCCTCGCCACGCAGCACCGCGCCGGATTCGGCCTCGGTGAGCTGGCGCTCGCGGATCGTCGAGGTCGGCTTGAGGAACATGATGATCTTCGCCAGCGCGGCGGCACCCTTGCGGATCGCCTTGCGCAGCGCCTCCAGCGACTCGAACGCTCCCACGTAGTCGTAGACCAGGCCCTCGCCGTAGTCGTCCACGAGGGACGGCGGAGCGCACAGGGGAATCCACGGACAGGCGTCGATGGGGTAGGTGCCCACGGTCTCGGGGACTTCGACGCCCTCGACCTCCTGGACCACTTCCCACTCATTGCCATCTTCCGAGCGACGCACCCAGGTGTAGAGGTTCACGTCGTCGTTCTTGGTCTTTTCGTCGCGCTCCTGGGCGAGCTTCTGCATCACCGCCGCGCGGATCGAGTCCGGCAGCATGGCCGGGGCGATCTTGTCGAGCGTGATGATCTCCAGCACGTTGCCCAGGCCATCGCGGTCGGTCACGTAGGAGGTCAGCGGGTACAGCTTGGGCTTGCCCTCGTCGGGGTCGTAGAGCAGGAAGTTGCCGAGGACGATGGCGTGCTTGGCCGCCTCGCTGAGGACCGGGCGGACGCCGCTGGTCTCCAGGTCATTGACGATGACCCGCTCCACGTCCACCAGCGCGGCCTCCAGTTCGGAGGTCTCCACGCCAGCCTGCTCGGCGATGTTCTCGGCGACGGCCTGGTCAGGCGCGAGCTTGAACACCGAGGCGTTCGGCGGGAGCCAGGCCAGCACGATCTTCGAGGCCAGGGCGTTGACGCACTTCGGGCCGGTGTCGATGTAGGCGGAACCGGGGGTACGCGATTTCGCGCCCTCGTCCACCCACAGGCGGGGCAGGGTGACCTTGGCGCAGCGCTTGGCGCGCGTCTCGGCTTCTTTGCGGTTGGACTTGAGATCGCCGTAGCGCTTCGCGGCCGTCTGCTTCTCGGCCGAGGTCTGCTTGGCGTCAGCCATTCGGAATGGTCAGTCCTTGGTACTGCGTTGCGTTGTTCAGGTCCAGTCGGACCTTGGACTTACGCCGCTGATCGGCCGCGTGGCCGGTCGGCTGGGTGTCCTGGCGGGTCAGCAGGATCGCGTCTTTCTCCTGCTGGTCCGGCATGTTGGGCTTGCTGCACATGATTAGCGGGCGCGGTGCTCCATCTGCTCGACCTTCCGCAGCGCCTTGAGCCGGAGGATCAGGCGGCGCTCGCCCTGCCGGAGCAGGAACTCCTCCTTCGGCTGGGCGGGGTCGTAGATCACTTCGGGGTGCAGTTCGTCCAGGAGGTCGATCAGGTCGTAGGAGTGCAGAGGGATTTGCATAGAACTCCTGGGTTATGAATAGGTGGGGAAACTGTCGTTTCCCCCGATGATGACCACTAAACCCTTAGAGCCGGGCCAGCGATTCCGCGACCATCCGCAGGCGGTGGATCGGGCCGTTGTTGTCGATCACGGTGTCGATCAGGTCGCCGTGGACGCCTGCCTCGGAGGCATGCGCCGAGACCGGAGTCGCGCTGTCGCGGAGCACCTGGACCACCTGGCCGCCACACTCGCGGATGAACTGCGCCTCGTTGTCGAAGCGAACGTCCGAAACCACGACGCCAGCAGCGCCGTCGCGGCGGGCCTGACGGATCTTCTGCGCGACCACCTTGACCCACAGGTCGCGGTCGATCATTTCGCGGCCCCACTCGGTGCCCACGGTCTGCATCAGGCGGCGCGGGGTCTGCCCGTTGAGCCAGTCGAGCGGCTCCTCCTTGAGCGGGCCGTCCTCCATCGCGGACACCGGCAGGCCGGTGATGTCCGCCACGAAGGCGCGGATCGGGGCCGCGAAGGACAGCTTCACGAAGCCGTGGTCGCTGACCAGGAACTCGGCCAGGGTGTCTTTGCCGCTACGGGCGCGGCCGGTGATTCCGATGATCTTCATGGGGACTCCAGAAAAGGAAAGGCCCGCACGAGGCGGGCCGAAGGGGACTTGGGGGAGAGGCGCTACCAGCCGGGACGGCCGTGCAGCGCCAGGTTGATGGCGAGGGCCAGCAGCTTCGGACGCATCAGGCGAAGCACCGGGCGATCAGCCAGGCCGCACCAGCAGCGCCGACAGCGGCCGGCCACAGCTTGACGCGGCCAGCCGAGCGGTACAGGGCACGTTCGAGGGTGTTGAGGCTGCGCCACCACAGCCAGGCGGCACCGTAGGCGACGAAGGCGAACAGCACGGCCAGCACGGCGATGATGGTGATGAACAGGATCAGGGTTTCCACAGCTTCACTTCCTTGGTCTTGGGGTTGTAGTCGCCGTAGCGCAGGATTCGCGCGAGGCGTGCTTGGCGGATCGCATCGTGCTTCGACAGCGGCTCGGTGCCGCCGCGGGGGATGCGGGTGGTGTAGGTGGTGACGACGGTGTTCCACAGCGCGCCGAGGTGCTCCTCGACGGACGCATCGCGGTACGCCTCGTGGATGGGCATGAGCAGCTCGTCCGCGCCCTTGTGGCCGATGCCGGGGAAGCCTGGGTAGTTGTCCACCCGGTCGCCCGTGAGCACCTGCTTCATCCAGAACAGGTCAGCGTCGTGAGCCGAGATCGGCCGGACGCCCACGTCGGGACGGTTGGGGTTGTAGAGACGGATGCCGGGGATCGTCTGCATGTCCTTGTCGATGGACACGACGATGCGGCTGCCTGGCGCGCGCTTCGGATTCGGGTGCGAGGCCAGCAGCCCCAGCACGTCGTCACCTTCCAGGTTCTCGATCTCCACGATCTTGTCGCCGAACTCGTCGTAGACGAACTCGTCGAGCACGTACCACAGGGCAGGCTTGTCCTTGCTGGCACGGTTGAGCTTGTAGGTCGGGTCGATGTCCTTGCGGAAGTTGTGCTTCTTGCAGGACAGGGCCAGCAGGTAATCACGCGCGCCGAACTTCTCGACGATCTCGTCGATGTAGTCCTCCAGCTTCGCCTTCGCGCGCTCGGGCTGGATCGCTTCGACCTTGTTGCCGTCGCCGTTCCAGTCGATGTTCGCGGTGTTCGAGAACGCGAGCTGGTAGCGCAGCACGTCGGCGTCGATCAGCAGCAGGGGGCCGCGCTTGTTCATGCGTCCACCCACTGCCATCCCAGGAGCGCCAGCGCGAACCAGCGGTGCAGCCAGTTCGGACGCTCCCGGACCTGCACGAAGAAGTTGCCGCCGATGACCCAGGAACCAGCCGCCTGCGGTGGCCGATAGGTGACGTAGGAAGTCATGGCCGCTTCTCCGGGTGGCGCTCATACCACGCCTGTAGCTCGGCGGCGTAGCGCTTCATTCCGGCCTGGTACTCCGGGCCGTCGCCGAGCGGGTACTCGTGCTCGTCGCACACGAAGTCGGTGGTCGGGATGGTGTACGGAATCTGCGTGCAGGAGTTCCCCGTACACATCGACTGCCACATGATGATGTAGGAGTCCTCGCTGTGCCCTTTCAGGCACGAGCCATAGTCCGCACTCGGCGGCCAGGGCTTCATATCGCACGCAGCGAGGCCAGCACACAGCGCCAGGATCAGGAGAGCGCGCTTCACACCATGCTCTCGTGTACGGCGACCCAGCACTTCTCGCTAACGCGGCGGATGAAGTAGATCGCGGTGTTCCACTCCACGGGGCGCAGCATGCGCTCCGTGCAGCACGGGCACTTGGCGTTGTAGGCGTGAACCTCGGGCTGGTGTTCGAGCACAGCCACGCGGTAGGTAGTACACGGAGCGATCAAGCGGACATCGCCGTCAGCGGGGCCGCCAATGAAATGCACGCGAAGCTGATTCTCGTTCATCGGTTCGATTCCTTGAGGACTTCCAGGGCGCTCGCCTTGTCGGCGTTGCAGCGCTGGAGGCCGTCCTCGGCGTTGCCGCCGAAGCGGTAGAGGTCGTAGGTGGTGGTGGTCGGGTCAGCCATCACGGCGTCCAGTGAGGAGTGCGTGCCCTCAATGACGGTCGGCTGGAGGAACTGCTCCGGCACGACTTTCGAGGTGTGCGCGGCGCAGCTCGTCAGGAATGCGGCGAGACAGGTAATCGCCAGTTTCCGGGTCAGCATTTGCTGCAATCTCCACAGAGCGGTTGGTGGTGGCGCGGGCGTTCCGCAGCGCTGCATCGAAGGCAGAGCGGCGCACGGCTTCGCGGTTGAGGGTCTCGACGGTCTGCTTGAGGTCGGCCAGTTCCTTTGCCGACTCCTCCAGCTCCGTCACGCGCTGGGCCATTGCGGTGTACTTCCAGGCTGCGAAGCCGCCAGCCGCGAGTGCGGCAACGACCAGCAGCGCCGCGAGGGCGCGCAGGATGTTGGTTGGGTTCATCGGTTCTCTTGGACGTAACAGGCGACTCGCAGAAGCTCCGAGGGAGTCGCGTCGGACTTGATCTGATTCGCGCGTGCGGAGATCACGCGCACGTTGCCCCGGACGTAGCCGAGGTCAGGTTCGATGCGGTCGAGCGTGGGTGAGTTGGGGCCTTGGGCCTTGCGCCCGACAGCGCGGTACAGCGGGATGCCCAGCGCCGGGCAGAAGTCGGGGACCACGATGTCGTCCGACGTGAGGTCGAACGGCAGTCCCTTCCTTGCTGCCCGGCGTTTCGCTTGGCGCACCAGGGCGAGTGCAATGTCCCGCTTGCCGCGGGTCAGTGCGTCTCGGCCCAATTCCTTCCGATCTTGAACTCGCCATCCAGCGGACAGCGGAAGCCGAAGTGGTCGCCAGCCTTGCGGATGGCGGCCTGGGCGGTCTTGCCCACGAACTCGGCCTTGTCCTCGTCCACTTCGATCTGCCACTCGTCATGGACGTTGGCGAGGAACTCGTAGTGGACGCCCGGCACCAGCCCTGCGGCTTGCAGGTCGGCGTCGAGGATCACCAGGGCTTTCTTCATCACCAGCGCACCGGCCGACTGGAGCAGGGTGTTGAGCGCGGCGTGGTCGCTGCGGATGTGCAGCTTCCGGCCGTCGAGACCGATCAGGTATCCCTTCTCGGCCGCGCGCTTCTTGACCCCGCGTACCAGCTTCTCCAGCGCAGGCAGCCCGGCCAGGAACTTCGAGCGGAGCTTCGCCCCGGCTTGTCGCCCCTTGCCCACGATGGAGCCGAGCTTCGCGTCGCCTGCCCCGTAGAGGAAGGCGTAGATGAAGGTCTTGGCGTTGTCGCGGGTGGGCAGTCCTGCCGCCGATTGGTTGACGGAGTGGATGTCGCCTTCGAGGATGACCTTGGCGTACTCGCCACCGTCGTGCTTTGCCATGAAGTGCGCCAGGCAGCGCAGCTCCAATCCCGAGGCGTCCGCTCCGACCTGGAGTTTCCCTGTCGGTACGCAGAACAGCGACCGGCATTCCTTGCCGTAAGGCACGCCGCACTTCGGCACCTGAGCGATGTTCGGCTTCGAGTGCGTCATGCGGCCGGTCACCGCTGCGTTCTGATTCACGCTGCCGTGGATGCGGCCGTCCTTTTTGATGGCCTTGAGCCACGCCTCGTCGCCTTCGGCGAGCTGGCCGAGGCGCTTGTTGACGATGAAGTGCTCCAGCAGGAGCGGGATGATCGGGAACTTGAGTGCGCCCAGGACTTCTTCGTCGATCTTCGGCTGGCCCTTCTCGGTGAACTCCTGGGGCTGCCAGCCATACATTGCAGTCAAGCGGTCAGCGATGTGCTGTCGGCTTGCCGGGTTGAACACCACGTCCTTGTAGGTCGTGACCTCCACGCCCTTGACGTAACCGCGGCGCTTGTCGTCGCGCTTTGGTACGAACTTGCGCTTCACCACCTTCCACGGCGGAATGACCTTGCGCAGCTCGGCCTCCAGCGCAGTGCGCCGGGACACGAGGATGCACTCCAGCTCACGCGCCTTCTCCTGATCGAACAGGTAGCCGTAGCGCTGCTGACGCGAGAGGATCGGCGCGACGGCCTGCTCCAGCTCGATGGCCTCGGTGGGGAGGACCTTGCTCATCAACAACGCGAACAGCGCTTGCGTGACCGCAACGTCCTGGTCGCAGTAGTCGTCCATTTCCTGAGACCACTGTGCCCAGGGGTCGAGGCCGCGTGCGGCCATCTGCGCCGCGTAGTCGCCTTTCCAGCGGCCGAGGCGGTAGCCCCACGCTTCGAGGGCGTGGCGGCCGATCAGCTTGCCCGGCAACACCGGGTTCGCTCCCTGCTTCTTGCGGGCCTTGAAGTCGCGGTCCTTGAGGTCCGGGTAGACCAGCGTGGACATCAGCAGCGTGTCGAAGTACGCCTGGACCTTGAAGTCCGGGAACACCTTGGCGATAGCCGGAATGTCGAATCCGGCGATGTTGTGGCCGACAACGCGCTTGGCCTTCTTGAGCCTCTCGACGGCCTGACGGACTGTCATTTCGCCCGTGCCGTGATCGTTGGCGGACAGGATGGGACCGCGCGGTGCTCCGGTCTCATCTACCTCTTGGAGGGAAATGCAGTGGATCGTGTCAAGTTCGTCGAGGAGGCCATTGGTCTCGCAGTCGAATACGAGGATCAACGGCGGTCCTCCTTACGGGTAGCCGTGGTTGGTTACGGGGATTGCGCGGACGCGGCGGCGGGCGCGGAGGATGTACTCCGGCTCGGGAGCCTTCGGCGGCGTGTGGACGCCCTGCGGCGCGTGGCCGGGGAAGTCGTCGTCCTCGAACAGTTCCTCCTGCTCGGGCTGGTCGGGGTGCAGCGTGTAGCCGTAGTCCTCGACGTAGTGCGTGATGCGGCGGATGGTGCGCTCGGTGCCGTTGTTGTTCAGCACGAACAGCAGCTTCTCCGATGCGTCGGCAACCGCGCCTTCGAGGGATACGACCACCACCTCGTCGGTGCTGGGTTCGTAGATGGCGACATGGGCGCAGCACCGCAGATCGAAGCGGGCGCAGTGCTCATGCGGCGTACCGAACTCGAAGCCGATCAGGCTCACGAGGTGACCCTCGGGCGAGCGGAAGTTGCGGATACCGTTCGGAGCGGCTTCGCTGGTCCAGTCGCTACGGCCGCTCAGGTACGCGGCCACGTAGGTGTAGCTCGCAAGTGACACGAAGAAGCAGTCGATGTCCTTGATTTCGGTCCCGTCGTAGAACGCGCGCAGGCTTCCGCCACCCAGGATGACCAGGTGGCGGACTTCGGCCGGCAACACGTCGAACAGGGACCGAGCGTGTTGCTCGGCAGTCATGGTTGGTCCCTTAGCGGATCAGGTTGGTGAAGCGCTCGGCGACACGCAGTGCGCGCTCGGCTTCTTCCTCGTGCTCGTCGGCCTGCGAGTGCAGGACATCGGCCTTGTCGCGCAGCGTCGAGGCGGTGGCGATGCGGTCGGCGCTGATCTTGAACAGCTTGTCCACCTGGCCCTCCAGCACCTTCACCACGTCGGTCACGGTGTCCTTGCGGAACGGAGCGGTCAGCAGGTCGATTGCGATGGCGACGATCTCTTTCATTGGGGTAGTTCCTCGGCTTTGATGTGGATGACCACGCGCCGCCCTGGCTTGCCGTACATGACACGGCAGGCTTGATCGGAGCGCGGGAGTTGGTAGGGGAGAACGAGGCTCTCAGCGAAGGAGAGCGGCGCATCAGCTGGGATGAAGCCGACGACCGAGCGGCCGTCAGTAGTCGGAGGTGGATACATCGGATGACTCGTCGGCGAAGTCGCCGTATTCGCCCGGAGCATCTGCATTGAGCAGACGGCCGGATGCGTGGTCGTAGCTGTAGTAGAGAACCTGGCCGTTCGACTGGCCGGTGAAGCGATCCTTGAGGACGCGGAAGGTCGTGCAGTTGCGCTCGGCCTCGTTCTCGGCCTGCGTGTTGCGCTCCAGGCCGAACGCGAAGTGAGTCCAGAAGCCAATCGCGCGGCTGCCCTTGAAGTGACGGAGCATCACGCGTCCGCCTTCCTCGTGGGGCTTGCCTTCCGGCGTGGCGAGGTGCGAGACCAGGTAGATGCAGATGAGGTGGCGCTGCGCGAACTGCGCGATCTTCGCCATCGTGTCCTCCAGCATCTTCCGCTCGTCCTCGGCACCGGCCGCGAACGACGTGAGGTTGTCGAGGACGATGTGCTTGACGCCCTCGGCGACGACCATGTGGGCCATCTTGGCTTCGATCACGTCCCACTCGGACGAGCCGAAGTGGTCGTAGATGAACACCTGGCCCTTGTCGAGAATCTCGAACGCGGCTTCCAGCTCCTCCTGCGTCCAGCTCCCATCAGGGACGTGGAAGCGGCGGCCAGCAACCTTGCCTGCCATGCGCTTCGCCGTCTCGACCGGCTGCTGCTCCAGGAAGAACAGGCCAACGCGGTCGCCGGTTTCCTGCGCGATGAAGGCTGCTTCCTCCATCAGCCAGTCGGTCTTGCCGATGCCGGTGCCCGCGCCGAAGGTGTAGACCTCGCCGTACCGCTTGCCGTAGGTCAGCGCGGTGAGGCGCGGGTCGTGCCAAGGCATGCCCATCGAGACCGGCTTGAGTGCCTTCTCCTTGAGGGAGCCGAACGTCACCACGCCATCGGGGCGCTTGGTCTGCGCTTCGTAGATGGCGCGGGTGATCGCCTCGGCATCGCCACGCTGGAGCAGCTCGTTCGGGTCTTTCGCCGGGAGCTGTGCGATCTTGGCCTTGCCGGGAGTCAGCAGCAGCGCCACTTCCTGCGCGGCGGCCTGGCCCGGTTCGTCCATATCGAACATGAGCACAACCTCGTCGAAGCCGTTGACCCACTCCAGCTCGCGCTTGATGGACTTGGCTGCGCCTTGCGCCCCGTTCGGGACGGACACCACCGGCCAGCGGAGGCCGAGTGCCTGCGCCACGGAGAGCGCGTCGATCTCGCCTTCGGTGATGACGAGGCGTCGCCCCGGTTCGTAGAGGTGCTGGCCGAACAGCCCGCACGCCTTCGAGTCGCCGATGAACGAGAACTTCTTGTCGGGGTAGCGGAGCTTCTGCGCGACGATGCCGCCATCGCGCTTGTAGTTGGCGATCTGCACGGTCTTGCCGTGCTTGTCCTTGCCGATCCAGTAGCCGTACTTACGGCATGCTTCCTCAGTGATACCGCGCTTCGCCAGGGCTTGCGGTTCACCCTTCGCAAAGTCGCTCATGGTTTTCCTGCTGGTGGGTTGAGAGACCTCCTCGCCTTCGGCTGGCTCGTAGTGACCGCAGCCGAAGCAGTAGCCGTGCCCGTCGCTGTAGCGCGCAAGGTTGTCCTTGCTGCCGCAGTTCGGGCACGGCTCTTTGTGGAGGTATTCGGAGTCAGCGCTTTGCACGCTCCACGGACCACATGCGCTTGCGGTAGGAAATGCCGAGGCGACGATTCAGCGCACCCTTGACGGTGCGGCCCAGGCCGCGGAACGGCTTGTCGGCGCGCGCCCATGCGCGCTCGAAAGCCAGGCGCATCGCGGACGGAATGACGGTGGTGGCGGTGTTGGTCATGCGTTCTTCTCCAGCAGGAACTTGGTGAATGCGGCGACTTCTTCGGTCGCATCGTTGGCGTCGAGGCCCAGCTCGTCGGTGCAGTAGTTGCGATACAGCTGGAGCAGCGCATCGACGCGGTACTGCTTCGGAGCGCGGCGCGCTTCCAGGAGTGGAGCCTTGCTGCGGCGCTGACGGCGCGACAGGCGATAGCGCGTGTACCGCTGCCCCGAGGCGTCCTCGCAGGTCTGCGTTTCGATCTCGAAGCCAGCAGCGCGCAGCTCATCGACGCGCGAGGCGAGGCGGCGGATGCGGTAGACGCCTTCGGCCTGCCACGAGGTCAGGTGCGAGTGGCGACGCAGGTGATCCAGGACGACCTGGGTTTGCGGGGGCAGCGGTTTCACGTTGGGTTCTCCTATCGAGGGAAGTCAGGTGCCCACACGACGGGCTTGCCGTAGGCGGCGAGCAGGCGTCGCAGCGCGGCGTGTTGGGCTTCGGTGAAGTTGTCCTCGGGCTGCATGGCGTCGTTGACGCCGCCCAGGAGGCAGACTTGGTATGCGGATTGGTTGTGCTTACCGGCGAGAGCGCCGGGCTGATTCAGCGGGCGACCGTCGTAGATCGAGCCGTCACGTTCGATGACGAAGTGGACGGCGATCTTCGAGTAGCCCTGCGAGCGGTGCAGGCGTGCGAGTTCTTCGCCGGTCGTGACCTGCTCGGGGCGGGTCATGCTGGCGAGGACGAACAGCGCCTCTACCGATTCCAGAGGTTTGAGGCGCACTTAGAGTTTGTAGAGGTGGACTTCGGTGCGTGGTTCTTCGTCCGGCTGCGCCCAGCGCTTACCGGAGAGCAGCCACATGACTTGCTTGTCGTCGGCCCAATAGCCGGTGGCTTTGGTCACAACGTCCATCGGCCCCTTGGCGAGGTTGTCCACGTCGCCCTTGGGAAACGCGGCCTTCGAGGTCTTGGCGCGTTTGCATACCGCGATGATGACCACTAAAACCGGATCGGTCGGCGACAGGTCCAGGTCACCGGCTGGCAGATGCTTCTCTGCGGCTTCCTTCCAGGTCTTGTAGGTCTTGCCGTAGTAGACGCCCCAGCGCGAAACCTTCGGGCGCGAGGCGGGCACCGGGTCAAACGGGAACGTGAGGGAGGCCAAATGCTTGGCCCCCCTCGCGGTGTCCACGATGACCGACAGCGGATCAGTAGTCGCCGTCATCGCCCTCGTCGTCGGAGTCGCTGTCGTCGTCCGAGTCGTCATCGCTGTCGCTGAACGGCGCGCTGTCGGCGGCCTCGTAGCCGTCCTCCTCGCCGAAGCCGTAGTCCTTGGCGTTGCGCTGGCCGAACTCGACCAGCTCGATCACCTGGACGGCGACCATGTAGCAGGTCAGGTAGAACTTCTTGGCCGATTCGACGAACGAGCCGCCGATCTCGTAGGAGACCTTGAGTTCGCTGCCGCCGCCGATCTGCGGCGGGTTGTCGATCTTCTTGCCGCGGGCGTCGAAGATGTCCGGGCGCATGGTGAACTTCTTGCCGGTGCGCTTGCTGACGCCGCTGGCCTTCATCTTGAACTTCACCAGCACGCGGCCGGTGTCATCGCCGTTCTCGTCGGTTTCTTCGGTGAACACCGGGGCCACTTCGGCACCCTTCTTCTTCTTCGGGTTCTCGCTCAGGAACTCCTGGAACAGCTCGTCGCGCCGGGTTTCCAGCTTCTTCGCCAGCGCCTTGAAGTCCTTGTCGTTCGGGTCGAACGCCAGGCTCACGGTGTATTCGCCTTCCGGCTTGAACTTGGTGTCCGGTTCGTTCAGGCGCGGCCACACGGCGGTGCCCTTGGGGGAGACGAATCGTTCGCGCTTCTTGGTTGCCATCAGTTGTCGGTCTCGTAGTTGGTCGGGAGATAGATGCCCGCGCGCCACAGGTCAGCGGCGGCGGTCAGCGGGGTGTCGGCGGAAATGCCGAAGGCTTCGTCGATGTCGAAGCCGATGAGCGCCTCGTCGATGAAGGCGTCGGTGATCGGGTCACGCATCACGGGTAGTGCGGTTTCAGCTCGCGCTCCGCGTAGCGGCGCACGGCGTTGAGGGTGTTGACCTGCCGGTAGCGGCAGTCCTGCTCCATGCGCGAGACGACCCGCAGCACTTCCATCGGATCGAGGCCGAGCACTTCGCAGAAGTTCTTGAAGGCGCACGCCAAGCCGATCACCTGATCGGCCGGGTGGCCGAGGGACTGCACGCTGTCGATCACGACGAAAGCGCCGCGTGCGGCGCTCTCGGCAGAACGTGAGTGCAGTCCGTCGATGACGCGATCACGCACCTGCGTGCAGCTCCGTCATGCGGTGCTTGAACTCCTCGACCGTGCCGTGTTCGGCCGGGTTGTAGATGCCGAGGACCACACCGAAGTGGTCCTGGGCAACGTAGGTGTTCAGTGCGTGCTGGTAGTTGATGCTCATGTTGATGTTCTCGCTTGGGGTATCAATTGCCAAAGGGGGATGGACTAGGCAAAGAAATAGCGCGACTCCAGCACCAGGCTGAGGTCCAGGTCGCCATGCGGCGGGAGGGGTGGGAGTTTCTCTGCCGCTTCTGGCGGGAGCTGCTCGACGAGTTGCTGTCGGAAGTCGGCCAGTACGTCGCCGCTGTATTGATCGACGAACGCCTGCCGGAGTGCGGCGGCGAGGATTGCTGCCTGGCCCGCGTGCGTACCGTAGGAGTCGTGGATCATGGCGAACGACTCGATGCCGTTCTCTGCCGCGAGGCAGGTGGTCAGCATCATGTGGCTGGCGTCGCAGGAGTGGACGAAGTTCGGGCTGATCCCGAGGGTCTGCCTGCGACGGTCGAGCTTAGTACCGCCGATGTTGACCACTAAATTCACCTCGCGGCCTCCGACGTGCGGCCGGATGCGGACGCCTTCCTCCTCGCGGTACTCCTGGAGGACCGGGAAGCCAGCAGGGGTCGTCCAGCTCACCGGCAGGTCTGCCGACGAGGCGACCTTGGAGGCGTCACGCAGCCAGTCCATCGCCGCGCGGGCTGCGATCACCACCTCGCCAATGCACTCCCACAGCAGGGTCGCCAGGTACTCGGCGGTCTCCCAATCGTCCTCCATGCCCAGCTTCTTGAACTTGGAGAGCACCTGGGCGCGCATGCCCGACTTCGTGACGCCGTAGGGCAGCGTCATCACCGGCTGCTTCACGATGTCGCGGGTGAGCTGGCCGTCCAGCTTGATCGCCAGCGGGTCGCCGCTCTCGGCACGGGCGCGCAGCTTCTCCTGGGCCACGTCCTTCACGCGCGAATAGATGTCGGCGGGCTTCGGCTGCGGGATCAGGTTGGTGGCTGCGCCGCCCACGGAGTCGCGGAGCATGGCCGAGAAGTTCTGGAGGCCGTTGCAGGAGCCGTCGAGCGCGATGGGCAGGTGGGAGACGTGATCGCGGCCGTTGAGGCTGTAGCCGAGCCACTCGAAGCACGCAGCCAGCGCGCAGAACGGGCTGTCGGCGTCCATCCAGAAGCGTTGGCCGTCCAACGGATCGAGGGCGCTGTCGAGAATCTGCTCCTCGTGCTCGCGCACCCAGGCCACGCGCTCCTCGAACGACACCTTGTCCACGCCGAAGCAGTTGGCGACGTGGATGGCGAGCCAGTAGGCACCGTCCTCGCCGAGCGGCACACCTTGGGCGAACGTCAGCAGGCCCTTGGCCGCATCATCACCCTGCGGGGTCAGCGTCGGGGGCAGGGGGTAGCACCGGCCGCGGAAGTCGAGGTTGTGCGGGAAGTAGATCGCGGGGTACTCGGCGAACTTCTCCGCAAGGGCGATCTTCTGCGCGGCGGCGAGGCGGGTGGACACGCTGCGTGCGTTGGCCTCGTAGACCTTGGCGCGGTCGCGCTTCCATTCCTTGAACTCGTCGGCGTGGTGCTCCTTGAAGTAGTCCGGGTCGGTCTCCAGCAGGGCAGGGCGGCTCGGCAGGTCCATCAGCTCGCGCTCCGGCAGCCCGGCGACACCGCCGCCTGCGTTCCACAGCTCGCGCATGACCTCCAGGACGGGCACGTTCACCTTCCAGGCGGTTGCCTGGATGGCGTTGAGGGCCTGGTAGACGTTGGGCATATCGACCAGCGCCAGCTCGCGCTTGTAGGCGCGGTTGCGGGTACGCACGAGGTCAGCCCGGCCGCCGATGTCGGTCAGGTAGCCGCCGTCGCGGGGCGTGGTCCACGGACGGGGCGGGACGACCATCGGCATCAGCACCGGCTGGTACAGGGCGGCGCTGTCGTGGGCCTTGGTCAGCCAGTCGAGCACCTTCTGATTCCCGGCGATGAGCAGGTGGCGCTTGCCACGCTCGGCCACGGTGACCAGCTCGACCAGCCCCGTCGCCTCGACGAACAGCTCGATGAGCTTCATGCCCACCAGCAGCGCGTCCTTGTCGGACAGGTAGAGGCGCTTGTCGTCCTCGGGAGCGAACTCGGCGTCGGCGATGACGTGCCGCATGACGGCGGTGGAGTGCCGGGCCGAGGTGGACTTCTTGAGCTGCTCCTGGACCACCCGGTACAGGCCGGGGTGCTTCTCGCGGAGCAGGGAGAAGTTGATCTCGTTGGCTACCTCGTGGCCCAGGGTGATCGCCACGGACACCGCCTTGCGGTGATCGGCGACCAGCGCGTTGACGCAGGTGAAGCTGGTCAGATAGGCGAGGGCGTGGGGGTTCAGGTGGCGGATGAACTTGAGGGCGGCGTGGCGCTTGCCCGGCTTGCCGGTGTCGGCTTCGGCCACGAACGCCATGATCGCGGCGGCGGTGGCGTCGATGCTCTCCATGACCAGCTTGCGGCCGGGGCCGGTCTCGGCCTCCTGGCGCTGCTCCCTGATCTTCTCGTAGCGGGCAATGCCCAGGCTGGTGCTTTCCTTCTCCAGTTCGAGCTGGGCGGCGTGCAGGTCGTTCTCTTGCCAAGTCGTCATCGTTTGCCCTCAGGGGATGCAAAAGTCAAAACGGGAGGACCGCACCGGGGGCTGCCCGGTACGGTCCTGAGTGGTTCGGTTGTTGGTCCTGGGTGGACCTATGTGGAACTGTAGTAGTCCTCGGTGGTGAACAGCAATGAGTAGTTCTGAATGGTTGTCCTAGGAGGAGGTCCGCCGAAGATGACCACTTTATTCGGCGTCACCTGGTGTCACCTGTCGTGGCACCCGGCGTCACCTATATGTCACCCGAAGCGTCACCTGATAGACTGGAAAGCTGTAAGTAGTTGAGTGGTCAGGACTAATCGGCAGGGGCTTCGGGATTTAGGTTCCAGTGCCGCAAGGCGTGGGGGTTCGAGTCCCCCCTTTCGCACCAGTGCCGGCCTGTCCCCGCCCTGATCGGGCCATCTGCGCCCCCTTGACCGGCACGCGCTGGCAGTGCAAGCCGAATTGGGCGAAACTAAAGGGCTGCGGCAAGCAGGCGCGTCCCAGACGTCGCGTCCTTACAACCGTTTCATCCCAATCATCGAGCCGGGGGCCTGGGCCACCGGTGGCAGGAGTCAACATGCAAGCTTCGATCGAATCCACCGGCAACCTGGAACGCCGCCTGAGCTTCTCGCTGCCGGAAGAGCGTCTGCAGAGCCACATCGCCGGCCGCCTCGGCGAAATCGCCCGTACCACCCGCATCAAGGGCTTCCGCCCGGGCAAGGTGCCGGCCAAGGTGATCGAGCAGCGCTTCGGCGCGCAGGTCCGTGGCGAGGCGCTGGATGGCCTGCTGCGCGAAACCTTCGATGCGGCCGTGCGCGAGCACGACCTGCGCATCGTCGGCAGCCCGCGCATCGACAAGGGCGACGAGGGTGAGTTCTCCTTCGTCGCCACCGTGGAAGTGGTGCCGGACTTCGGCGACATCGACGTCAGCAAGCTGACCGTCGTGCGCCATACCGCCGAGATCACCGACGCCGACATCGACCAGATGATCGAGAACCTGCAGAACCAGCGTCGTACCTGGGCCCCGGTCAGCCGTGGCGCGCAGGACGGTGACCTGGTCGCGGTGGAAACCTGGTCGCAGGCCGGCGAAGAGCGCCTGCCGGCCGAGGGCACCGAGAAGGGTTCGATCGTGCTCGGCCAGGGCATGATGTTCGACACCATCGAGAAGGGCCTGGTCGGCCTGGCCAAGGGCGAAGAGAAGACCCTCGACGTCGAGTTCCCGGCTGACTGGCGCGTGCCGGTGCTGGCCGGCAAGACCGTGCAGGTCACCGTCAAGGTCACCGAGGTCTCCGAGCCGGTCGTGCCGGCGGTCGACGAAGCCTTCATCAAGAGCTTCGGCGTGAAGGGCGGCGATGTGGAGCAGTTCCGCAGCGACATCCGCGCCAACCTGGAGCGCGAGCTGAAGGGTGCGTTGATGAACCGCCTGCGCCGCGAAGTGGGCGAGCAGCTGATCGCGGCCTACTCGTCGGTGGAAATGCCGCCGCGCCTGGTCGAGAACGAAGCCCGCGCCATGCTGGCCCAGCAGGTCGAGCAGCTGCGCCGCAACGGCCAGAACGTCGGCGAGATCCCGGCCGATGCCCACGAAGGCTTCAAGGACGCTGCCGCCAAGCGCGTGCTGGTCGGCCTGCTGGTCGGTGAAGTGGCCCGCATCAACGACCTGCGTCTGGAAGCCAAGCGCCTGAATGAAACGATGCGTCTGATCGCTTCGACCTACGAAGAGCCGGAGCAGGTCATTGAGATGTACCGCAACGACCCCCAGTTGATGTCTGGCCTGCAGAACCGTGTGATGGAAGAGCAGGTGATCGACTGGATCGCCGAGCGTGCCCAGCACACCGAAGAGAAGCTGTCGTTCCAGGACGCGATCCGCCAGTAAGCCCGGGCGGATCACCGGATGCCCCGCGCCTTTGCCGGCGCGGGGTTGTTGCCCCCCAAGATAGGTACCTCACGTAATGGACAACCGAACCAAAGCCCTGAACCTGGTTCCGATGGTGGTCGAGCAGACCAGCCGCGGCGAGCGTGCCTACGACATCTATTCGCGCCTGTTGAAGGAGCGCCTGATCTTCCTCGTGGGCCCGATCGACGATCACATGGCCAACGTGGTGGTGGCGCAGTTGCTGTTCCTGGAATCGGAAAACCCGGAAAAGGACATCAACATCTACATCAACTCGCCGGGTGGCGTGGTCACCGCCGGCATGGCGATCTACGACACCATGCAGTACATCAAGCCGAATGTGAGCACCACCTGCATCGGCCAGGCCGCCTCGATGGGCGCCCTGCTGCTGGCCGCGGGCGAAGCCGGCAAGCGCTATGCGCTGCCGAACTCGCGCGTGATGATCCATCAGCCGCTGGGTGGCTACCAGGGCCAGGCCACCGACATCGACATCCACGCGCGCGAGATCCTGACCCTGCGTTCGCGCCTGAACGAGGTGCTGGCCAAGCACACCGGCCAGTCGCTGGAGACGATCGCCCGTGATACCGAGCGCGACAACTTCAAGAGCGCCTTCGAGGCGCAGGCCTACGGTCTGGTCGACCAGGTCCTGGAGCGTCGTCCGGATGAGTCGATCCAGGCCGGCTGACCGGCCTTCACGGGGCCAGGGAGGCCTCGTTCCTGCAGGGTCGGGTGGGACTGGTGTCCCCTCGGCCCTGTGCTATTCTCGAATCGAACCCCCGTTCAGCGGGTGGGGTAACTGGGTAAGCGAAGCATGAGCGAAGACCGCCAAGGTCGTTCCACGGACACCGGCAAGATCCTCTACTGCTCTTTCTGCGGCAAGAGCCAGCATGAAGTGCGCAAGCTGATTGCGGGTCCGAGCGTGTTCATCTGCGATGAGTGCGTGGAGCTGTGCAACGACATCATCCGTGAGGAACTTGAGGAAAAGGCGCAGTCGGCGCGCAGTTCGCTGCCCAAGCCGCGCGAGATCCTCGAGGTCCTCGACCAGTACGTGATCGGCCAGAACCGTGCCAAGCGCACGCTGGCAGTGGCCGTGTACAACCACTACAAGCGCATCGAGAGCCGGCAGAAGAACGACGACGTCGAACTGGCGAAGTCGAACATCCTGCTGGTCGGCCCGACCGGTTCGGGCAAGACGCTGCTGGCCGAGACCCTGGCCCGCCTGCTCAACGTGCCGTTCACCATGGCCGACGCCACCACGCTGACCGAAGCCGGTTACGTGGGCGAGGACGTGGAGAACATCATCCAGAAGCTGCTGCAGAAGTGCGACTACGACGTCGAGAAGGCGCAGCAGGGCATCGTCTACATCGATGAAATCGACAAGATCTCGCGCAAGAGCGAGAACCCGTCGATTACCCGCGATGTGTCCGGCGAAGGCGTGCAGCAGGCCCTGCTGAAGCTGATCGAAGGTACCGTGGCCAGCGTTCCGCCGCAGGGCGGCCGCAAGCACCCGCAGCAGGAATTCCTGCAGGTGGACACCAAGAACATCCTGTTCATCTGCGGCGGCGCGTTCGCCGGGCTGGACAAGGTGATCCAGGCGCGTTCCACCGACGTCGGCAGCATCGGCTTCGGTGCCAAGGTGAAGAGCAGCGAGCGCAAGCAGGAAGTGGGCAAGGTGCTGGCGGAAGTCGAGCCGGAAGACCTGATCAAGTTCGGCCTGATTCCCGAGTTCGTCGGCCGCCTGCCGGTGGTCGCGACCCTGGAGGAGCTGGACGAGCCGGCCCTGATCAAGATCCTGACCGAGCCGAAGAACGCCATCACCAAGCAGTTCAAGAAGCTGTTCGAGATGGAAAACGTGGAGCTGGAGTTCCGTCCGGACGCGTTGTCGGCCATCGCCAGGAAGGCGCTCAAGCGCAAGACCGGCGCCCGTGGCCTGCGCACCATCGTCGAATCGGTCCTGCTGGACACCATGTATGACCTGCCGTCGCAGGAGAACGTCAGCAAGGTGGTCGTGGACGAATCGGTGATCGAGCACAAGTCCGAGCCGTACCTGATCTACCAGACCCCGGCCGCCCCTGAACAGAAGGCCGCAGGCGCCGAGTGATCCTTCCAGGTTGTTGATTGGAAAGGATTTTAAAGGAATGCCTTGCATCTGAAAGCCGATGGCCCCATAACGGGGCCATCGGCTTTTTTTGTCTCCGGAAGATGCCCTCCCGGAGGCGGTTTTCCCCCTTCCCTGGAGCCCCCATGGCCCGTTCCCCAAGTGAAACCCTCGACCTGCCGGTCCTGCCGCTGCGCGACGTAGTGGTGTTCCCGCACATGGTCATCCCGCTGTTCGTCGGCCGTGACAAGTCCATGCACGCGCTCGAACAGGCAATGGAGGCGGACAAGCGCATCCTGCTGCTGGCGCAGAAGTCGGCCGAGACCGACGACCCGCATGCGGCCGACCTCTACCAGGTTGGCACGCTGGCGCAGGTGCTGCAGCTGCTGAAGCTGCCCGACGGCACCATCAAGGTGCTGGTTGAAGGCCTGTCGCGCGTGCAGGTCACCCACGTCGACGAGCGCGACGGCTCGCTGCATGGCCAGGCCGTGGAGATCGACGCCACCGACGAGCGCGAGGCGCGCGAGGTCGAGGCGATTGCCCGCTCGCTGATGTCGCTGTTCGAGCAGTACGTGAAGACCAACCGCAAGCTGCCGCCGGAGCTGCTGCAGACGCTGTCGGGCATCGATGAGCCGGCGCGCCTGGCCGACACCATCGCTGCGCACATCAGCGTGCGCCTGGCCGACAAGCAGCGCCTGCTGGAAACGCTGGCCGTCGGTGACCGCCTGGAGATGCTGGTCGGGCTGGTCGACGGCGAGATCGACGTGCAGCAGATGGAGAAGCGCATCCGCGGCCGCGTGAAGTCGCAGATGGAGAAGAGCCAGCGCGAGTACTACCTCAACGAACAGATGAAGGCCATCCAGAAGGAACTGGGTGACCTGGACGACGCGCCGGGCGAGCTGGAAGAACTGGCCCGCAAGATTGCCGAGGCCGGCATGCCGAAGGCGGTTGAAGCCAAGGCGCGCAATGAACTGAACAAGCTCAAGCAGATGTCGCCGATGTCGGCCGAAGCCGCCGTTGTGCGCAACTACCTGGAGTGGCTGCTGGGCGTGCCGTGGAAGAAGCGCAGCAAGGTGCGCAAGGACCTGAAGGTCGCGCAGGATACGCTCGATGCCGACCACTACGGCCTGGAGAAAGTCAAGGAGCGCATTCTTGAATACCTGGCGGTGCAGTCGCGCGTGAAGCAGATGAAGGGCCCGATCCTGTGCCTGGTCGGGCCGCCGGGCGTGGGCAAGACCTCGCTGGGCCAGTCGATTGCCAAGGCCACCAACCGCAAGTTCGTGCGCATGTCGCTGGGCGGCGTGCGCGACGAGGCCGAAATCCGTGGCCACCGCCGTACCTACGTCGGTTCCATGCCGGGCCGCATCGTGCAGAACCTCAACAAGGTCGGAAGCAAGAACCCGCTGTTCGTGCTCGACGAGATCGACAAGATGTCGATGGACTTCCGTGGCGATCCGTCTTCGGCGCTGCTGGAAGTGCTCGATCCGGAGCAGAACAACGCATTCAATGACCACTACCTGGAAGTGGACCTGGACCTGTCCGAAGTGATGTTCGTGGCCACCTCGAACTCGCTCAACATTCCCGGCCCGCTGCTGGACCGCATGGAAGTGATCCGCATCCCCGGCTACACCGAGGACGAGAAGCTCAACATTGCGGCCCGCTACCTGGTGCCGAAGCAGGTCAAGGCCAACGGCCTGCAGCCGGAAGAACTGGAAATCGGCAGTGACGCCATCCAGGACATCGTGCGCTACTACACGCGCGAATCGGGCGTGCGCAACCTGGAACGCGAGATCGCCAAGATCTGCCGCAAGGTGGTGAAGGAGATCGCGCTGGCCGGCCCGCAGCCGGTGAAGGCGAAGAAGGGTGCGAAGAAGCCCAAGGCGCTGGTCAATGTGTCCAGCAAGAACCTGGACAAGTACCTGGGCGTGCGTCGCTTCGACTTCGGCCGTGCCGAGGAAGAGAATGAAATCGGCCTGGTCACCGGCCTGGCCTGGACCGAAGTCGGTGGCGACCTGCTGCAGATCGAATCGACCCTGGTGCCGGGCAAGGGCCAGCTGATCCTGACCGGCCAGCTCGGCAACGTGATGAAGGAATCGGCGTCGGCCGCGCTGTCGGTGGTGCGTTCGCGCGCCGTGGGCTTTGGCATCGACAGCGACTTCCTGCAGAAGCACGACGTGCACCTGCACGTGCCCGATGGCGCCACGCCGAAGGATGGCCCGAGTGCCGGCGCGGCGATGGTCACCTCGCTGGTGTCGATGCTGACCAAGGTGCCGGTGCGCGCCGACGTGGCGATGACCGGCGAGATCACCCTGCGTGGTCGCGTCACTGCCATCGGTGGCCTGAAGGAGAAGCTGCTGGCCGCACTGCGTGGCGGCATCCGCACGGTCATCATTCCGGAAGAGAACCGCAAGGACCTGGCCGACATCCCGGCCAACGTCACCCGCGATCTGAAGATCGTGCCGGTGAAGTACATCGAAGAAGTCCTGGACCTGGCGCTGGAGCGTCCGTTGGCACCGAAGAAGGCGCGCAAGAGTGCGCAGCGTGTCACGGTGCGCAGCAAGGCCAAACCGAGTGGAAACGCGCGCGTCAAGCATTGACGCGCGCTGTCCAATGGCCCGAAACCCGCGTCGTTGCTGGCTTTCCAGCTTGCGTGGGGGTAGGGCCACTGGTATAAAAGCAGCACTCGCGAATGAGTGGTCGCAGTCTGGTGATCGCTGGATTCGGCGAACCGTTTCCACATGGCGGCCGCATGCAGATGGCGTGCGGTTGCTTCCCTGTCGAATAAGCGGAACCCACCGCCAAAGGAGTTGTAGAGAATGAACAAGACCGAATTGATCGATGCCGTTGCTGAAGCTGCCGACCTGACCAAGGCAGAGTCCAGCCGCGCTGTCGATGCCGTCGTTGCTGCCATCACCAAGGCGCTGAAGGACGGCGATGCGGTCACCCTGGTTGGCTTCGGTACCTTCCAGGTCCGCGACCGTGCTGCCCGCACCGGCCGCAACCCGAAGACCGGCGACACCATCAAGATCGCTGCTTCGAAGAATCCGTCGTTCAAGGCTGGCAAGGCCCTGAAGGATGCTGTAAACTAAGCGGCTCGCTGGGGTGCTTAGCTCAGCGGTAGAGCGTCTCCTTTACACGGAGAGGGTCGGGGGTTCGAAACCCTCAGCACCCACCACAGCACCGCGGTAAAAGTTTGAGTGTGGAGCGGTAGTTCAGCTGGTTAGAATGCTGGCCTGTCACGCCGGAGGTCGCGGGTTCGAGTCCCGTCCGCTCCGCCATTCAACGAGGCCTCCGGCCAAAAGCTGGAGGCTTTGTTTTCTCCCCGGTCCAGGCCGGCTGAAAGCAAAAAGGTAACAACGCGGAGCGGTAGTTCAGCTGGTTAGAATGCTGGCCTGTCACGCCGGAGGTCGCGGGTTCGAGTCCCGTCCGCTCCGCCATTACATCCAGGCCCCCGGTTCAAGGCTGGGGGCCTTGTCTTCTCACCGAGAGGTTCGGAGGAAGGCGAAAAAGTCTTTGCAAGAACGGAGCGGTAGTTCAGCTGGTTAGAATGCTGGCCTGTCACGCCGGAGGTCGCGGGTTCGAGTCCCGTCCGCTCCGCCATTGCAGACTTCTTAAGTCCCTGTGAAAAAACTTTGAAAAAAGTGTTCATCGGGCTGGGTTTCCAGAGAGTCTTCGGATATACTGGGCGCCTGCAAAGTTCAAGCGCGGAGCGGTAGTTCAGCTGGTTAGAATGCTGGCCTGTCACGCCGGAGGTCGCGGGTTCGAGTCCCGTCCGCTCCGCCAACTCTAAAAGCCCTCGGCGCAAGCCGGGGGCTTTTTCTTTGCGCCAGGATGTGGAGTTGGCCGATGCACTGATGGTGCCTGCCTGCGCAAGTGGGCGCAGGCCGCGTCGGTGCTGCTTTTGGTCCCTGCGGCGAAGCGGGTTACACTGCCGGGCTCGCCAATCAGGCCTTGTGATTCCTCACCATGCTGCAGAAACTCCGCGACAAGACCTCAGGCTGGATCGTCACCGTGATCCTGGGGCTGCTGATGATTCCGTTCCTGTTCGTGATCGACAACAGCTACCTCGGTGGCGTTGGCGCACAGAACGTGGCCAAGGTTTCCGCACCGCCTACCTGGTGGCGTTCGGCGCCGTCGTGGTGGCCGGTGCGCATGCTGTGGCAGCACCATGAGATCAGCTCGCAGGATTTCCGCACGCGTTTCGAGCAGGAGCGCATGCGTGAGCGCCAGCAGCAGGGCGACAACTTCGACCCGCGCGCGTTCGAGAGCACCGAGAACAAGATGGCCGTGCTCGATCAGCTGATCGACGAACAGGTCGTGCGCCTGGTCGGTGAACAGGCGGGCGTGGTGATCGGCGACGGCGCGGTGCGCGAGTACATCGCGACCATGCCGTCGTTCCTCGATTCGAACGGCAAGTTCAACGAGAACAACTACCGCCTGGCATTGGCCGGTGGCAATCCGCCGCGTACCCCGACCCAGTTCCAGGAACTGGTGCGTGAGAGCCTGCAGCAGTCGGTGATCCCATCGGGCCTGCAGAGCTCCGGCTTCGTCACCCAGGCCGAGACCGAGCGCCTGTTGAAGCTGCTGGGCGAAACCCGCGACGTCGAGCTGGCCGCGTTGCCGCCCGTACCTGCCGATACCGCGCCGGTCACCGACGATCAGATCAAGAAGTGGTACGACAGCCACGGCAAGGATTTCCGCCAGGCCGAGAGCGTGTCGCTGGAGTACGTCGAGATCAACGGTGCGAACCTGCCGGCACCGACCCCGGCCGATGAAGCGACCCTGCGCAAGCGCTATGAAGAGGAAAAGGCAAAGTTCACCTCGCCGGAGCAGCGCCAGGCCTCGCACATCCTGATCACCGGTGACGGCGCCGAAGCCAAGGCGAACAGGATCGCTGCCGAAGCCAAGGCGGCCGGTGCCGACTTCGCTGCGCTGGCCAAGGCCAATTCGGAAGATCCGGGCTCCAAGGACCAGGGCGGTGACCTGGGTTGGGTCGAGCGCGGTGCGATGGTCAAGCCGTTCGAGGACGCGCTGTTTGCGGCCAAGGCCGGTGACGTGATCGGCCCGGTCAAGACCGAGTTCGGTTACCACATCATCAAGGTGGCCGCTGTGCGCGGTGGCCAGGGCAAGTCGTTCGAGGAAGTGCGTGACACGCTGGCTGCCGAGCAGCTGAAGGCCGACGGCGAGCGCGGCTTCAACGAACTGGCCGGTCGCCTGGTCGATGCCATCAACAAGAGCCCGAGCGACCTGGCGGCCGCCGCCAAGGAAGTGAACCTGCCGCTGCAGACCCTGGGCCCGATCACCCGCGCGACCGCCAGCGGCATCGCCGCTGACCCGGCCGTGCTGCGTGCCGCCTTCTCCGACGTGCTGGTGCAGGACGGTACCGCCAGTGACCCGATCGCCCTGGGCGGCGCGACCAACCACAGCGTGGTCATCCGTGTGGCTGCACACACCCCGGAACAGGCCCTGCCGCTGGACAAGGCCCGCGAACAGGTGATCGCTGCGATCCGTGCTGATCGCCAGCGCCAGGCCAGCGACAAGGCGGCCGATGCCATCCTGGCCAAGCTGAAGGCGGGCGCCACCCTGCAGTCGCTGGCTGCCAGCGAGAAGCTGCAGCTGAGCCCGATGCCGGGCCTGCCGCGCAGCCAGCCGGTGCCGACCCCGGAAATCAACCGCGCGATCTTCAGTGCGCCGGTGCCGGCTGAAGGCAAGCCGAGCTATGGCAAGGTCGACGTCAATGGTCACGCGCTGCTGTTCGCGGTGAACAAGGTCAATCCGGGCGACATCAAGGAAGTGACCGCAGAGCAGCAGAAGCAGCTGAAGGAACAGCTGAGCCAGATCGACGGCATGGCCGCGGCCAAGGCCTACATCGAGGCGATGCGCAAGAAGTTCATGATCCAGACCACCGAAGCGAACCTGTAAGCCTCGCGGCGAGCAGATCGAAGAAGGCCCGGCATTGCCGGGCCTTTTTTTCGTGCGGGCGCTGCTGGAAATTGAATTGTAGATACCGTGTTGCCCTTGCCTAGGCAAGGGCGCCGTCAGGCTCAAATGGCCGGCCGCTTTTCAGTACGCCCCAAACCAGATGGATGAGCTTGCGCATCACCGCACACATGACGACCTTGAAG